>JAWOIG010000135.1:0-8205 GCA_046484775.1 Clostridia bacterium
TGGGCATCGACGTGTGGGAGGTGATCGCCGCCGCCAGCACCAAGCCGTTCGGGTTCCATCCGTTTTACCCCGGCCCGGGGCTGGGCGGGCACTGCATTCCCATCGATCCGCCCCACGGATTCGGATGTCCTCCGCTGGTCAATGTATAACCTGATTTTCCGCTGCCGGGCCTGTAGACAACCGTCTTCTCATATGGAGCGGAAGTTATGAGATCCGAAAAAGAGTCCGGGCTCTCCATGAATCTGCGCAAAGCCCTGTATGCCCCTCTCCTTATATGTTCCCTTGCCATTCCGGGGGCACAGTGTATTGCAGCCGTATTCCTGACACAGTATTCCTCAAAAGTGCATTCATTTCCGGAACCGGGCACAAGCCCTCTTTTAACTTCAACGGTTTCGATTCCCGGAAGAAGCTCTGCAGCCTCGGCGCACACGGCCCTGTCGCCCGTGACAAGTATCGGCTTTACTCCAAGCACGCCGGCGCACATTGCAAGCTGGCCCATTTCGCCTACGGATATTCCGTTTATGGAATAATCAATGACATATTGGTTGCCTGTATGGGCTATATGGGCAAAAGGCGTCCCGGCCTTTGCGTGCTGGCCTACCCACGCCACGCAGTCATAGCCGGAGGTCAGTCCGCATGGATATCCAGTAGGGTAGCCTCTCATTAACATAAGTCTGTCATCAAGCAGATCAGGCTGTATTCCACCCGGTCCGTGGCCATCGCTGACCAGTATCTCGGTTGCGCCCGCACTGAAAAAGCCATCCGCCGCAGCATTTACTTCAAGCGTCAGCAATGTCCTGGCTTTTTCGTAATAAGTACTTCCCGGCATCACCCAGTTGTTCCTGTCCAGCACCCCTGCCGTTCCCTCAAGGTCCGTCATCATATAGATTTTCATATCAGACTTCCTCCTCGCTCATTAAAACCGCAGTAAATGAATTTGTGAAAATACCCTTTGCTTCATTCAGATACTTGTCCGCAGGTGTAAAAGGACTCAGGTGCGACAGCATCAGCCTGCCCGCGCCGGCTTCAAGGGCTGTATGGGCGCATTGGCGTGCGCTCATGTGCGGGGCGCCTGTTGATTCCATGTCCTTTAGAAAGCATGAATCGGCTATAAGAAGTCCGCAGCCCCGGGCGAAATACGAAAGGCTTTCATCAGGCCCGGTGTCTCCTGTATATACAAGTATATTTTCCTTGGATTCGAATCTCAGCGCATAACTTTCCACCACATGCGTCATTCTTTTTGCAGAAACCGATATTTCCCCGATTTTTACGGTCGTTGAGCCATCGACCACAATAGGGTTGAATGAATCAAGCCCTGCCAGCAGCCTGTGCATATCGGAAGGCTCCGCAGGCATATACAGATCGATTTTCCTAGTATTTTTGTTTTTCATTGAGACTATGTGAAGATAATAGTCAAGCACGGGGATCTCGCCCGCATGATCCCAGTGCAGGTGGGACAAAATTACAGCATCAAGCTTTTCCGGAATTGCTGCCGTCATCAGATTGGACAATGAACCGCTGCCCGAATCAACTAGTATGCGGGTATCGCCTTCCGACACCAGATATGACGAACACGCCCCTCCGGCGGAAGGAAACGGTCCGTTGCAGCCAAGAATCCTGACCTTCATGTCAAACCACTCCTTCCAGCAACTCATCGAACAGACCCGCCAGTTTTTCCGTGGCATCCCTTGTTCCTGAGGCCGACGAAGCCTTCGCCATGGAATCAAGCCATTGGTCGTCGTTCAATATTCCCATTATTGCATCATACAGCACCCTGCCGCTCAATTCCGAGTCGACAAGGACCTTGCATGCTCCCCTCGCCTCCAGTGCCCTGGCATTGTTTTCCTGATGGTTCTCGGCTACATAAGGGGACGGCACGAGTATGGACGGGATTCCAAGAGCCGTTATCTCAGCCATCGTTATCGCCCCCGCCCTGTTGATTATCAGGTCGGCGGCGGAATAAACTATGTCTGCATCGTATATATAAGGCCTGATATCCACGCCTTTGAATTTTTTTGTAACTTTTTGGGATACCTCATCGAAGTGCCTTTTGCCGGGAGCGAATACAAGCCTGAATTCGCCTTCTTTATAGAAATTCATAAGCATATCGCACACCGCGTCATTTATCGGCCCGGCGCCCTGGCTTCCTCCCATGGCGACAACAAGCTTCTCATCGCCTGCAAGCCCGAGATTTGTGCGGGATTCGTTTCTGTCAGCCTTTAGGAGGCTTTCCCTCACGGGATTTCCCGTCAGTTCGATCCTTTTGGCCTTTACGAATTTATCCCTGCTTTCCTCGAAACTTATGGCGGTTATGGATGCCCTTGGCGACAGCATCATGTTGGTTATGCCCGGAAGCACGTTCGCCTCGTGGATGAGCGTGGGTATTTTAAAAAATGAAGTCCAGAAAAGAACAGGCCCCGCCGCAAATCCGCCTGTTCCATATGCCATGTCCGGCCTGAAGAATGCCACTACAAAAAATGATTTGATCATTCCGACCGCAAGAACAAGGTATGGCAGGATTCTTGTGAGAAATCCTTTTCTTGAAAAACCTTTCACAGGTATGCGAACGAGCCTGTAGCCTTCCTTTGGCACCAGGTCGTTTTCAAGTCCCTTCCTGCTGCCGACGAAAAGAATCTGTGCATCCGGGTACTTTGCCCTGAGCATATTGGCCATCGCAATCGCGGGATTGACATGCCCTCCGGAACCACCGCCCGCCGCAAGTATCTTCATATCAGGTTTTCCCCCTCCCCGTGAAACGTGAAATATTCAATAATATTCCTATTTCGCCCATGAACATGACAAGCCCGGTGCCGCCTGCGCTGAAGAAAGGAAGGGATATACCCGTGGCCGGCACGGACCCCGTGACAACCGCTATGTTCAGCGCCGCCTGTATGAATATAAGCGAGGTGATTCCGGTCGCCATCAGGCATGCAAACTTATCCCTGCTGCCCGCTGCGATTTTTATGCCTCTGTAAAGAAGCAAAAAGAACAGGCTCAATACTACTACCACGCCTATGAATCCCAGTTCCTCCGCCAGTATAGCGAATATGAAGTCGTTCTGCGGCTCGGGTATATAGAGGAACTTCTGCATGCTTTTGCCCGCTCCCTTGCCGAGAAGTCCCCCGGTGCCTATTGCGTAAAGCGACTGCACCACCTGGTATCCGTCGCCCTGCATGTATTTGAAGGGATCGAGCCAGGACATTATCCTGTCGCTCATATAATCGGTATAAAGCGCCACGGCAACAAGCGCCGAGCCTCCGAAGGCCACTGTCAGGAACAGATGCCACAGCCGCGCCCCTCCGGCAAACAATAATATCATGCATACGACAGCGACGATTATGGTTCCGCTCAGATGAGGCTCCTTGATCAACAGGTATGCAGAAACTCCTATGATGCCTACGAACGGCAGAAAGCCCTTGAAGAATTTCCTTACGTGAATTCTGTCGTCCGAAAGCATTTTTGCAAAAAGAACAATGATTGCGAACTTATATATTTCAGAAGGCTGAAGGTCGAAGCTGCCTATCGTGAACCAGCGCCGGGCCCCATTGTAGATTGTTCCCACGCCCGGGACCAGAACCAGTATGATCATTATGAAAGCCGCTCCGAATATCCAGTACGCAAGCTTCTTGTATATATTGTAATTGACAAATGACGCGGCTATCATGGCCGCGAAGCCTATTGCGAATGCATACAGCTGCTGCCTGAGGTAATGATATATGTCGTTGAATTGATTCTTGGCGGCAGGCGTGCTTGCGCTGAACACCATCACTATGCCCAGTGCAATCAGTATGAGCGTGAAAGCGAAAACTAAAAAATCATAAGGCTTCAGCCGCTCTGTTTTTTCCAAACCAACCTCCTAAAACAATCCCAGTATCCAATATGCAACAGTACACGCCGCAACCGTGGAAAGCCCGAATATCAGCACAACCTTCTGCTCTCCCCACCCGCTCATTTCGAAATGATGGTGTATCGGGGCCATTTTGAAAATTCTTCTTTTTGTCCTCTTATAATGAGTGACCTGAATGATTGAAGAAAGCGACTCGGCCACATAAACGAATCCCGCGATCAGCAGTATCCAGGGTATCTTCATTTCTATTGCAAGCACGCCGACGAGTCCGCCCAGCGCCATGGAGCCGGTATCTCCCATGAATACCCTTGCCGGGTGGGCATTGAATAACAGGAACCCCAGTATCGCGCCTATCGCACATAGTGTTATGAGCCGGCTGTCGGAGAAAATATCAGGGCCGTTTTTTGCGACTACGAAGAAAAACAGCATTATTATGCCAGTTACGCTTCCGGCCAGTCCATCCACTCCATCCGTAAGATTAACGGAATTGGTCACGGAATACAGGAAAAGTACAAGAAACGGTATATAGGCATATGGGGAAATGATTACGCTTTCCCTCATGCCTGAAAAAGGAATCAGCATCTCACCGCCTGATTTTGTAAACAATACGAAATACACCGAGTACGCAGCCGAGCAAACAAGAAGCAGGAGCGTCTTTTGCAGTACGCTGAGTCCGTCATTGCTTTTTCTCAATATTTTCAACAGGTCGTCGGCGAAGCCTATCAGGGCAAATGCGGCGACAGCAATCATTATGACGCCGATTCGCTTGATGTCGCTTGTAAATACAAGCGAAATTGCGATTATGGGTATAATGAAAATAAAGCCTCCCATGGTTGTGATGCCCGTTTTGTACAAATGGGATTTAGGTCCGTCCTGTCTGACGGTCTGTCTGAACCTAAGCCTTCTTAGTACCGGTATAAGGACAAAGCCAAGCACCACCGAAGCCGCCAATGATATCAAAAAAGGTTCCCTCATTTTATTGCACCCCATCCCCGGTATATTTTAGCACATTTTCCATTTTCATTCCCCTCGAGCCCTTGACCAGCACCGTATCGCCCGGCTTCAGTATTGACTTGAGCAGGTCGCCGGCTTCATCGGAATCCTTGAGGATATGGATGCTGCCGCCGTCCATGCCGGCCTCTTCGGCTCCGGTCCTGACTGAACCGGCCTCTTCGCCGCAGAATAAAAGTATATCTGAACAGGCAGCCGCAATGCTTCCCAGTTTTTCATGCGCGTCTTTTGAAAACTTGCCCATTTCAAGCATATCCCCCAGAACCGCTATTCTTCTTCCTTCATACAGGCAAAGAATATCAAGCGCCGCCTCCATGGACTGGGGGTTGGCGTTATATGCATCATTGATAAACCTCACGCCTCCCGCTTCATATATGTTCAGCCTCATTTTTCCGGCGGTTGTTTCCGCAATGCCCTTTTGAATCAGTTCCTCGGGAACACCGAACAGCCTTCCTGCGGCTATCGCAGCCAGCGCATTGTATATATTATGCTTCCCGGGCATATTAAGATTGAAAAGCGTTTGATTCGAACGGAATGAATAATTTCCATCCTTGTCACGCATAATATCCTCTGCCGCCGCATCATTGTTTCCGGGCATTCCATATGATATAACGCTGCATCCGTTTTCCGGAACGAATCCGGCGAGGAATTCATCGTCTCCGTTTATGATGAGGGTCCCGCCTTCTTCGATATGCCTTACTACTTCCGTTTTTGCCAGGAAAATGTTTTCCCTGGAACCCAGCATGCCGATATGCGCCGTTCCTATGTTTGTAATAACGGCCGCGGTAGGTGATGCGATGGACGCCAGGTAATCAATCTCCCCCATTGCGTTCATGCCCATCTCGATCACCGATATTTCATGTCCGCCGTTCATATCAAGAAGCGTCATCGGAAGGCCGATATGGTTGTTAAGGTTTCCTTCCGTATGATGTACGTTGAATTTCTGTGATAGCACTGAAACAAGCATGTTCTTGACCGAGGTCTTTCCCGTGCTCCCGGTGATTGCAATCACGGGTATGCCGAACTTTTTCCTATTGTATGCGGCCAGCTTTCCAAGGGCTGCAACCGGATCGTCGACATTTATGATGCCCCTGCCTTCAATGGCAAGAGCGGTCATTATGCTTGACGCGCCTTTTTCAATCGCCTTGTTTATGAAATCCGCACCGTTGAAATTCTCGCCTTTTATCGCTATGAACATATCGCCCGCCCTGATGGTCCTGGTATCGGTCGAATAACCTGTTATTACAAGTTCTTTTTCATCGGGTCTTGCTTTTCTGCCAAGCAATTCCGCAGCTTCGCTGAATTTCATTCCCATTACAAGGCCTCCGCCCCTGACAATATTCCCGCCACTATTTCCCTCTCGTCATAATGGGTCTTTATGCCCATTTTATCAAGGTATGTCTCATGCCCCTTGCCCGCCAGAATTATCAGGTCGTCTTTTTTTGCATGCTCAATGGCATGACGGATTGCCTCCGTCCTGTCGGTTATGCATATGTACCTGCCCGAAGTCTCTTTCATTCCCTCTTCAATCTGGCTTATTATATCCTCAGGCCTCTCAAAACGGGGATTGTCGGATGTTATTATCGTAAAATCCGCCAGTCTGCCCGATATGGCGCCCATCATAGGCCTCATCGTGTTGTCCCTGTCCCCTCCGCATCCGAAAACGCTGACTATACGTCCCGCCGCGAATTCCTTCATCGCCTCCAGAAGCTTTTCGAGGCTGTCGGGCGAGTGTGCATAATCGATCATGATAGTATAATCCTTTTTTATATCCAGCGTTTCGCACCTTCCGGGAACGACTGCAGACCTGATCCCTTCCTGCACGGACTGCTCATCGGCGCCTGATAGTATGGCAGCGGCTGCGGCGAACAGAGCATTGTATACGTTGAACATGCCCGGCATCTCCACGTCAACGGGAAACTCATGTCCAAAGCCCCTGAAGGTGAAACCTGAGGATGTCCCCCCCATATTTATGTTGGCTGCCGTGATATCCGCATCCCTCGTAACCGATAAAGTTAAAACCGGGCACTTCGCCCTGTCGATTATGTAATCCGAATGTTCGTCGTCTATATTGACAATCCCGAGTCTGCACATTGAAAACAGCATTGCCTTTGATGCGATGTAGTCGTCAAAGCTTTCATGCTCGCGCCTTCCGATGTGCGCCCTTGATATATTGGTGAACATTCCTATTGAGAATTTTGTGAATCCGGTGCGCAGCTGCTTAAGGCCCATTGAGGTGACTTCCATCACGCACCTGCCGATGCCTTCATCCGCAATCTGTCTGAGGACTTCCTGCAGGTCGCTCGACTGCGGCGTGTTCTGTGAAGTGGATATGGTTTTCCCCGAATAACTTATTCCGAGATTGCCCATTATGGCGCACCCGGCCGGCATACGGTCAAGGATGGACCTGATCATGAACGCCGTCGTTGTCTTTCCCTTTGTCCCGGTGATTCCAATGAGGTCGATTTCCGAGGATGGATCATTGTAAAAGTTGACGGCGCATGCCGCCAGCGCCTTCCTGGAATCGTCCGCCAGTATTACGGTGCCTTCCCTGCCTCCCGAATCCTTGGTGACAATGGCCGCAACGGCTCCGTTTTCCCAGGCCTTCCCCAGATACTTGTGGCCGTCATCCTCAATCCCGTCTATGCATACGAAAAGGAATCCTTCCCTGACCTTCCTCGAATCATAGGCAATCCCGGAGATGTCCAGGTCGGTTCTCCCATTGATTTCCAAAATATCGGTTCCTTTGATTACATCAGTAAGCTTCATTCCTGCGGTCTCCTATTCGACATTATCAAGATATCTGAATTTTACCAGAACAACGCTGCCTTTTTCCAGCATTGAACCGTAATAATACTGTTGGCTTATGCATACCCCGGCGCCTTCCGTCCTGATGTTCAGCCCAAGGCTGTTCAGGGCGCTTTTCGCCTCCCCAATCGTCTTGTTGATCAGGTTGGGCATTTTTACGACAACCTTTTCCTCGGGCATATATTTATAAAGTATTACGATGCTTTTTTCTGTGAGTATCTCTCCGGCCGCCGGATATTGGTAGACCACCGTTATTTCTTCGCCTGTCTCGCTGCCTTCGATCAAATACTCAAGCTTTCCGGCCTTGAGCGTCGATATCGCCTCGTCCATTGAAAATCCGGATACATTCGGCACTATCGCCTGTTTCTCAATGTACTCTTCATCGCCCTTTCTTGCCACCTGAAGATATTCAAGGGTTTTTTCGATAATATCGCCTACTATCGGCGCTGCAATGACGCCTCCGTATACCGAATCCCCCCTTGGGTCGTCCAGCATTACCAGCACTGTTATAACAGGCTTGTCGGCTGGCGCGAATCCGC
>JAWOIG010000223.1:0-24422 GCA_046484775.1 Clostridia bacterium
TGCAAACTTCCAGAAAAGCGTCGATGCATCTCTTTATATGCACCTCTTCCCAGCTCGGATGCAGGAACAGGCTGACCGTCCTCGACCTCAGGGAGTTTGCCATCGGACAAAAGACATCCTCATATCTTACGCTCTTTTTATCCGTATATTCCTTTGACTTGAATGGAAACTTATGGGCGCCGAATCCGTTGAGCTCCATATAGGCTCTTTCACGATAGGCTTCGGGCCACTGAATCCCGTAACATGGTATTTTCATACCGTGCAGCTCCTTTGTGAATTCCGCTGCATCGATGTCAAGGACATCCGTATTCAGGACTATCGGATACCACCAGTAAGCATTCTTTCGTTCATCGGTGTTTACCGGGAGTTTGCTTATTCCCCGTTGGTTCCGAAAAGCCTCATCGTACATCATCGCATATCTGTATCTTCTTGCCAGGTTCCAGTTGTCCAGCCTCTTAAGCTCGTTGATTCCGATAATGGACTGTATTTCAGTCATCCTGTAGTTGAAACCCACGCGGTTATGTATGTACGGCAGCTTCTCTTCAAGTGCAAGCATGTTCATCCTTTCCCTGACATCGTATCCGTGGTCTCTGAAAGAGCGGAATTCCCATGCAAGGTCTTCATCGTTGGTAACAACCATTCCTCCTTCGCCTCCCGTTGTGAAGTGTTTGCTTTGGCAGAAGCTGAAGCATCCCGCGTCGCCGACAACCCCGGCCTTGACTCCCTTGAACTCGCCTCCGAAACACTGTGCGCAGTCCTCTATGACTTTTAGCTTGTGTTTTTTGGCAAGGTACAATATCGGCGCCATATCCGCCACAACCCCATATAAATGAACGACCACTATTCCCTTTGTCCTGCGTGTAATAAGGTCTTCTATTCCATCGGGGTCTATTGTATGGTCTTCGGTCACATCGCAGAAAACCGGTATGGCACCCGCCTGGACAATGGCAAAGGAAGATGCTATGAAAGAATATGACGGGACTATAACCTCATCCCCCGGCCCTATGCCGAGTCCCGCCAGCGCTATATGAAGGGCCGCAGTTCCATTGGTGCATGATACCGCGTACTTTGCACCGTTCCATTCCGCCCACTTTTTCTCAAACTCCATTCCCTTCGGACCCGTCCAGTAGTTCACCTTTCCGTTTTTTAGCGGCTCCTGGATATCAACCAGTGTTTCCGGTGCAAATATCGGCCACATCGGGAATCCCAGGTCTTTTATTCCTGCACCGTTCATTACCTTTTTTTCTTCTTCCATTACAATTTACCTCCCGATTTTTTATTTCCTTTTTACCGTTGCGCTGCATCTGGCCATTTTAGTCCTTGTCAAATCCATGGAGTATTCATAACCAAGCGGTTCCAGCACCCTGCCGTACATTGCCGGACAGTGGCTGCAGTATGCCTCATAGGGATTCATGTAATCCAGTTCGATCAACATGGCTTTTGACGGACATTTATACATTTCAATGCGGAATTCGTTTTTTTCTTCATCAAGGGCCATCCTGAAATCCGCGGCTTCTTCGTTCAATGCTTTATCCCAATATATGAAGCATCCCTCGAGCCCATGCTCCAAAACCAGCTTCCTAAGGCTGTCCCTCAAATAATTATCGGATAAATAAGCCCAGAATTTTTCAACCTCCGCCCGTCCGCCTTTTTTTTCAATGAAGCGGAATCCCTCGCTGTAGGCGGGAATGAATTCGGTGCATGATATCATAACGCACCCCTCCTCGAAAATCTCTGCCTGCAAGCTCCGGTTTCGTCATCAAAGTTCTCCAGAATGTATTCATAAGGGGTGCCCGAGCACATCGTTGAATATATCGTCCCATAAGTCTCGCGGTATTGCCGTATCGGTTCAAGCCCGGCTTTCCTTATATGTGAAATACCCGGACATGACTCCTGTGTTATAACAAGCTCTCCGTCAGCCATTGTTATTTCGACAGGCCATTCCTCCTTCTCGTAAATATCCTTGAAATATGCCTCCAGCGAAACCAGGTCGTTTTCAATCAGATATTCTTTCCTTGGGATGTGAAATTCTGATGAGAATTCCATAAGGTATTCAATAAGCGCCCTTTCACCGAATGTCGAGCAAATATAATCCATCAGCATATTCATCGATATGTGGAAATCCCTGTGCAGATATTTGTTGTCAGAGGCTTTTCTCTCTATAACCTTCATTTTGCCCTTCCCTTTTTATTTGCCATAGGCCCCAGGATTTTGCCATCGACCAATTCAACGAGAATGTCGCCTGCGTTATATACAAGCTGGCTCGACCATGCAGTCCTCACTTCATAGCCCCCTTGTGAAAAAGCTTCTTCTTTTGGAATGTACCCCGACTGGCTGTTGGCAAGTCCGATTACCATCGTATATTCAAATGCTGATCTTTTTTTTACTTCCAGACCGAACTCAACATACACTTCCCCGGGAAATGTGATAATGGCCAATTCCCCGACAGCCATTCCCTGTATCACTGTCTCGAACTCTTTATCGGGTCTTTCCAGCATTCCCTTTATCATCTTTGCATAGGTCTTGTCGGGTATGCCGTCGAACATGTCCTCCACCTTGTCCCTGTCCCTTTCGAGGACCATGTCGGCCCATTCCATTTCCTGCCGTGTGATTTCGCGAAGCGGCAGGGCAACGGTTTTGGATTCAAATAATATCGGGCCTTCGATTGCATGTGATGATTCGATGCATTCCCCGGCATGGCGGCCAAGCTTACGCCCTATTCGCCTTGTCTCCCTGAAATCCCTCCATTGATCTGCTTTATTGAAATTCAGGTGGTTTATATTGCCCTCGGCGCCGTTTGCGAAAAGCACAACAGTATCCCTTCCGTAGGCATCCAGCATATATTCGTCAAGATAATGTATGAAATCCCTTGATATAAGCCATTTATAGCCAACAAGAACGGCTGGATGAAGGGTGAAGTTCACCAGGCAGGCGTGTAATCCCCCTCTCTTATTCCACACGGAAAGGACAAGAAGCTCCGGGTCTGTCGGCCCTGTCGCCCCAACTATATCATCAGCTTCAAAACTTTCAAAATTCATGACAACCGTGCCGTCTTTCCTGACAAGCCGCCTGTTGAAACTCAGGTCCCTGACTTCCTTCCTTCCTATCCTAAGGTCTGCTTCTATGTAATTTTTTTGTATCTCGCCGGCTCCCTCCGCCACTTTGGCGATTGTCTCATCCAGATATTCTCCTATAATTTCGTCTATTCCATGGTACATCCTCATGCATGTGTCCGGACCCGAATGGGTGTGTGTTCCCCAGATCATTATATTCGAAGCCGCAATCCCGGTTGTTTTTGAAACCTTTTTTTTGATTTCGTTGCAAGTTTCGTATTTAAGTCCGACGAAATCAAATCCCATGAGGCACGTTTCCGTATTTTTGTCGTCAATCATCAGGATGTTGCAGAACAAATCATCGTGAACCCCCCTGGATTTATTATCAATCCTTACGTTTCCACCCATCGGGATGCCATTTTCAGGCGTTATATTAATTCTTCCGGCCGCTGCTTTCATCTGATCTCCTTAAAATATTTTATTGAATATATATCTCGCCCCGCCCGCGGTAACAGGGTTTCCCTCAAATTCAGACATGATGATTTTTGTTTTTTTATTTCTGTCCAGGCCTATCCTGCGCTGAGCCTCCACAATCTTTTTCAAAAATCCACTGCCCATAACGGTTATTTTGCCCCCTATGACAACAGCACCGGGATTTATGAGGTTGATGGCATTATTGATCCCGTACGCTATATATTCCGCCGTCTTATCTATTTGACCGGAATACTTTTTTTTGCCGATGTATTCCATTGCGATTATCCGCAGCTTCTCTTCATCCGACTCCACCTGTGGATATTCCTTCGGGAAATCCGTTTCGCTTTCAATGTTAGCCACAAGAGCAGGGATGCTTGCAAGTATTTCAAGGCAGCCTCTGCTTCCGCATTTACACACAGGGCCGTTCAAGTCTATCGATATGTGGCCGAACTCGCCCGCAAGCTCACCGGAACCCTCATATATGCTTCCATTTATAATTATTCCGGCCCCGATGCCTGCATGTATGTCTATATATAAAAGATTGTCTGTCTGTCTTCCAATCGCACCGTACTGCACTTCCGCGTATGCGCATAGACCGGATTCATTCATTATTTCCACCGAAACATCCGGAAATGCTTTTTTCAATTTTTCATAAAATGGGTTTGACGTTTCAAGGGGTATTATGGTCGAGGATATCACCCTTCCCTTTTTCCTGTCGATAATGCCTGGTGCGCCAACACATATGCCAAGAAGTTGATCCACCCTATATCTGCATTTTTCAAGAAGTTTTACTGTCTGTTCAACCATTGATGCACCCAGTGTTTCATAATCGGTCAATGGTATGAAGACCTCATCCATTGGCTTGCATTTCAGGTTGAAGATTCCAAGATAATATCCGTTCTTCTGCAAATCCGCCGCTATTATTGCCCCACCATTAGGATTTACTTCCAGCATTATGGGTTTTCTTCCGCTTGTAGCCAGCTCTCCCGCACCTGTCTCGATGACCAGACCTGACGAAATCAGTCCGTCCGCGAGCGTGGACACAGTGGTGGGGCTTAATCCGGTTTTGGCTGCAATCCCCGCCCTTGAAATCCCTTCATTAATGCAAATCAATGCAAAGACACGCCTCGTATTGGCTTCCTTTATGAGCTGCTGGCTCGATGTCCTTATTGATACGTCATCAGTATACAATTAATTTCTCCAGTGCCTTTATTAATTGTATATTATCACCGTTTAATCAGAGCGTCAACCGCTCCGACTGCACCTGCCTTTTGTTTTCTCCCATGTATAAGCTGTCGAAGAATGCGTGCGCATAGGGTTCGTCAATCCCGGCCCTTCAGGCACCGGCTCAGCCGATTGAAATGTTCTGTTTTATTCCGGTTCGGCTAATACCGATCACCACATCCTGTCGATGAGTTCCCTGACTATCTTTACGGCCTTGCCCGCTTTTCTGAAATCATCGGTAAGGGTGTATACGTCCCTGAATATAATTTCCATGCGGCATCCCTTCCCGGCCATTAAAGTCCTTTCGATATGTTTTCTGAAAGCTTCCTCGTCGAAACTGCCGACTCCAAGGAAATTCGGACTCGGCTTCCTTGAATAGATGACATTGCCGCGCCTTAGAGCTTCACCCATGATCTCTTCATTGCACCAGGCCGATATGGATACTTTCCTCAGGTTTTTCAATTTGCTGACGCATGGTTCCCAAATCTCGTGAACCGGCTCGCAGCAACCGTAATAAACAAGCCCGAACCTTTCGGCGGCTTTTCTGAAAATCGGGAAGACAAACTCCTCATACATCGCCGGGGATAATCCTACGCTTTCCTGCGAGTTCATGTTTCCCCAGATGTCCCTTGTGGCAAGCCTTCCCGATTTCTTATAATCCTCAGACGGAAGCTCGTCAGTGAACCCATAGCTGCCTGCACCCGCCCTCACGTTCCCGTTGTCGAGGGTAAGCAGTCCGTTCTGTTCCTGCCAGTTCATGTATTCGAACGAATCCTCAAGGATGAAGTCAAAAAGCTTCCTTGTCTCATCGGGATAGTCAATTATTGAATACATAAGGGTCTCAAGCCCCATCATATTGACCGCTCTTGCAGTGAACGACATGAACCAAAGCAAGGAATTATTCACAAGCTCTATTTTCAGAATATCGCCAAACAGGTCCTGCATGAACTCAAAATGACTTTTAGTCCCCTCGGCGTCATAATCGTAAACGGATTTCTTCAATGCCCCGAAATCCCTTGCCAGGTCCTTTATCGGATGCTCGCTGCTGTATCCCAGGTTCCTGCCCCTGGAATCGGAGGCCCTGTGTATGACCCTGTCGAAATCCAGCTCCCTCATGTTTATGCGCATGCCGACCGGAAAGAAGTCGGGAACGACCTTGTCGTCATCCACCATCTCATGGCTGCTGATATTTGACAGGAGCTCTTTCTCAACCGCAACCGCCGCTTCGGAAACACAAAACCTTTCCGGAAACAGTTCCTCCCGGAACGGCCCGGTCTCGACAACGACCATCGGTTTTTCTCCCCTCAGACCGTTGTTGTCATACCAGTTCTTTTTTCGCTCCTCCATTATGGGAAGTTTGGAAATATCCAGCTGTTTCCTCGCCAGTTCCCTTAGATATGTCTTTTCTTCTTTAAGTATAGAATAATTGGCCATATTACACTCCGTCTGTTTTTTTAATTAAGGATTACTGAATAACTTGAAAATAACTTGTTTATAATTTTATTTTACATTTTCAATAAGCTCAGGTGCAAGCTTTTCTCGGGAGAAAGGTAAAAAACATTGCATCTTCGCAGGCCTTGAAACCTTGCTTGGCCTAATTAGGTGCGCCAATAATATGGGACATGTATTGAAAACCCGTTTGTATTGAATGTTTTCAGCCCATCCGGCTGCCGCCGTTGCTGAATACCCGGCATCCTGTGCTATTCAGCCGTCCCTAATTGTACTATATGTGAATTTGGTTTGACATAAATCTATCCCCGGCAATAAATATTATGTCATATTTGAAATTATCATTTCCATGCAATATACTGTAAGAGAATAATAATTATAAAAGGAGATGCCTTATGTTTTGCGAACAATGCGGAAAAGAGATACCTGGGAACTCCAAGTTCTGTGCCGGATGCGGAGCAAAAGTCGAACCGGCGGAAGCAACCGCGCAAGAAGCGCCCATGGCTGAACCTGCCGAAACGGAAAACCTTTCATATCAAGAACCTCCACGAGCCGAACCCGCCAGACCGGTCCCGCCGCCTGCGCCGGCAGTGCAAAAAACACAGTACAATGACAGAACCAATCTTGTAAAACCCTTGAGCATAGGTTCATATGTCGGCATGTTGATTCTGTTGTGGATACCGATTGTCAATATAATCATGCTGCTTGTGTGGAGTTTCAGCGATACCGTGAACATCAACAAAAAACACTTAGCAATCGCAATCCTCGTCATGGTGCTGATAGGAATCGTACTGGGAATCGTATTCGGCGTCCTCACTGCAATCCTTGGTGCCGGCTTTTACCGCTTCTATTATTAGAAACGGCAATAAAGGAGATATGCAATGGGAAATAATTTTTGCGGCAATTGCGGCGCAGCATTGAATCAAGGTGCGAAATTCTGCGGGAAGTGCGGATCAGGGGTTCCCGGCACACCGGTTGCCATTCCGAGGACGGCTGTCCCCGCCGGAGAAATCACATCATATCGTCTGATGATTCCCGCCTCGTACAAGAAAAACCTGATTTCCATGAAAGGCTGCTCCCTTATTTTTTCCGATTCACAGATAATTATCGCATTAGTGAATCAGAAGCTAATGAATCAACACATAGCCGAAGTTCGGGAGGGTTCAAGGGACGCGGGTTTCTTCAAAAAAGCCTCGGCGGTAATGTCGGCCGGCTTTTCCTACTCGGACAAATACAAAGCAATGCCGCCCGATGTGATACTTGCCGAAACACCTGATAACTTTTCGATACTGAACAATTCGGTGGAGGTCATCAAATTCAAACATGCCCAGACCAGATACAATTCCGACGACACGACCCACACATACCCGCCCGAGTTGACCATAAAATGTCCCGGCGGAAAATATCATTTCACGCTCAACCTGTCTTTTGACAGCGGTAATCTGGTCCGGACCCTGCGTGAATTGTTCCCGGAAAGTTACAAAGGTCCCAAGAGATAGTTTGCTGATAAGCAACAAGAAAAGAGCGGCCGGTCGTTCATGATCCGCCGTTCTTTTTTATTGCATGCCATTGTCTTCAATCACAATTCGCTTTTATTGTTTTTCTTTATTTTAGGTTTTCAGGATTCAGGCACAATAATTCATCAACTACAAAAATGCCGTCTTTTCTCACAAGGACGTCATCGAAGTAAATATTACCTCCGCCGTATTCCGGAGTCTGTATAAGAACGATGTCCCAGTGTATTGCGGAGTCGTTTCCATTCGGAGCTTCTTCATAGCATTGCCCCGGTGTCAGGTGGATGCTTCCGGCAATCTTCTCGTCAAACAGCGTATCCTTCATTGGATATGTTATAAATGGATTTACTCCTATCGCAAATTCACCAACATATCTTGCTCCTTCGTCCGTATCAAGCTTCTTGTTTGTCTTTGCGGTATTGGACGAGGCTGATTCTGTGATTTTTCCATTGAAAAATGTAAATCTTATGTTTTCTATCGCTTCCCCTTCGCTCATCGCAGGTGCATTGAAGGTTATCCTTCCGTTGATGCTGTCCCTGACCGGCGCCGTGAACACTTCCCCATCCGGTATGTTCATTTCACCGGCGCATTTGATGGCCGGTATTCCCTTAATTGAAAATTCCAGGTCCGTGCCCGGCCCTTCAATCCTGACTTTGTCGGTTTTATTCATTAGATCCACCAGATTATCCATGGCCGCGGACATTTTTGAATAATCAAGGTTGCAGACGTCAAAAAAGAACGCTTCGAATTCATCCGTGGATTTTCCCGCAAGCTGCGCCATCGAATCATTGGGATACCTCAGAACACACCACCTCGTGTTGTTGACACGCTCGTCAAAGGCCGGTTTCATTATTCTGGAGAACATCGCTGTTTTTTCCGATGGTATTATGCTTGATTCAAATATGTTGTCCATTGCCCTGATGGCAATGTAAGCGTCCATCCTTTTCATCATGGCAAGCTGGCTGCCATTCATTATTTCCAGCTGTTCTTGCGTTATATCCTTAAGCAGCAGGCACCTTATCTGGTTGTCTGTATGGTTTACAAATGGAAGCCCGCCGGCTTCATATGCTTTTGAAACAAGCTCTTTAACCAGGGAATTGTCTCTGCCGGAAAACTCAACCAGGAGCTTTTCTCCATTCTTCAGCTTCACGGAATAATTTATCAGGTTGTCAGCCAGTTTTTCATATCTTGCGTCTTTCATTTTCCCTCCTTTTATGCGAACTCCCCTATTCATGATTTCCATGTCTTAATGCCGGTTTACCGGTACTTGCTTTGCCTAATCCATGCTTTTTGACCTGACCCGGGAGCCATTGCCATTATACCACGCCAAATTACACCGGCGTAAGGATGAGGGCGGCAGAATCAATACCAACTGTATTCAAGGAAATCGGATGTGTGAATCAAATAGCCTTTTCATTCAATGGCCTTATATCAACAACAGCTTTACCTATAGAAAAAGGACCGACAGAGGGATTATAATTAACGAATATGCAAAACGATGCATTTCCCGTAAAGGCTTGTTGCCTCCGTCAAAATGAACGGTCTTTGCTGGCCAGATAAATGATAGCCATAAATATTTGAAGAGAAAGAAGCTATGTTTCCGGGCTAATCAGCCACTATTGCCTGATTATTTGAAATCCGCAATCCTGGCCGATTTATTTCCTTTGTTGTCTATATAGTAAATCTGAACATTATACGGTTCCGAGACATTGAACCATGTGATTATCGACCCGATTAGGTTCTCGGTCGATCCCCCTCCGGTAAGTGAATACTCCGGGTTGCCGGTAAGGAAGACCGCGGGATTCCTTCCTTCCGCTATGCTTCCCCCGGAAGGGTTGTCCGCAGCCAGAATCTTCTTGCTCCTTGAAACCGGATTCAATATCGAATCCTTGTTGCTGTTGACCTGCCAGCTTTCCAGTTCTTTCTCAAGGAAATTATTAAGGCTGTCCTCGTTGTAATCAAAATCCCCGCCGCTTCTCTCAGAATACCTGTTTTCTCCATCGTATTTATATATATTAAAAGCAATCACCTTTACAATATATGTGCTGTTATATTTCAATACGGCATGCCTGGCGTTGTCGGTTACATCCACGAAAAGAGGAACGGCTATGGCCGTCAGAATCGCCAGTATGACCACCACAATCAAAATTTCAACAAGAGTAAAACCTTTTTTATCCGGTGAGTACACTTCTCGCCTCATACTGCCCTCCAAATCAAAACTGCATTTTTTATACTCTATATAGCAAAGAAAATACTGCTGTTGCAATTATATCACTGTTCGGTTGGAATACAAACCTAGTGTTCTGCCCATTTTCCTGTTTCATTCGGATTTGTCGGAAAACTCCATCCTTACAACCATAACCTCTCCCCGGAATTCATCAACAGGCAGATTGTGAAGTCTCAGGTACGGTCCGTCTCCATCGAATGTGGACGGGGTTGTTTCAACAAGGGCATCAATGTTTTTCATGTTATTGAGAAGAATCGCGCTTGAAGGGGCTGTCTTCATCGGTTTCAGCCAGACCACCGAGCTTTTTGGAAACCTGTACATGTGAACATATATGCATCCATTTTTTTTTGTCAGCAAAACATCCTTGTTTGCCGTAAGGCCCGGTGCGGGTTCGGCTCCCTCAAATGCTTCCTTTGTCCGCGAGTACCATTTCCCCAGGCTTTCCAGTATTTTCCTTGCCTCCCCCGGGAAAGCGCCATCGGCGTCCGGGCCGGCATTAAGCAGATAATTCCCGCCCTTTGCCAGAATCTTGTCTATGCTTTCGATCAAATATCTTATGCTGTAATAATCCTCATCCTTCCTGTATCCCCAGCTTTCGGTCCCTACCGACTGGCATGCTTCCGTCGGAGAGCTGAAACTTTCGTCGCTGTCTACATATTCATACCAATCCCTTTCCGGCGTCCTGAAATCAGCTTCACCGAAACCTCTTCCGTTGATAAGCACCCCGGGCTGAAGCCGTCTTATCATTTCATTGATGGAGTCATCCTTATAATCAAGGACATGTCCCGAGTCCCACCAGAATTCGTAGATTTTACCGTAATTCGTACAAAGTTCCATTATCTGCCGCTTCATGAAGCCGACATACTCGCCAAGGTCCGGATTGTCGTCTTCCTCAGGTTCCTTCAATTCATACGGGTGTCCGTAAAAAGGATAATTGCGGTGGTTTCGGTCTATGGCCGAGTAATATATTGCAAAGGGGAAATCCCGCCTATTGCATTCATCGGCAAGCTCCTTTAAAACATCCCTTCCATACGGGGTATTCATTATATTGAATTCCGTTGTTTTCGTATCGAACATGCAGAACCCGTCAATATGCTTTGACGTAAAGCATATGTAGCTCATTCCCGAGGCAATCGCAATGTCGACCCACTCGGCCGGATTGTATTTGCGCGGATTGAACCGTTCGGCCAGCATTGCATATTCATTTCTCTTCATGTTTTTCCGATACCCGTGCTGTTCATGCCAGGCCTCGACGGAATAGATGCCCCAGTGAACGAACAATCCAAGCCTGTTGTCAAAAAACCTGTCCCGGCTGTCATTGAAATATGATTTCATTAAAACCTCCATATGATGAACAGTTTGCTGATATTTTATGTTTCTGTGAGCTGTTTCTTCATTTTACTTACCAGCTCTTTTTCATTCTACCATATGAATCCGCCGATGCAGATGTTTACAGTCTGTTTCTGGTGTTTTCACTCTTGTTGTTGCTTGTTTTTCATGTTAATGTTCTTTCGACGGATAATATTTTGGAGGAACGGATGAATTCGCGCGAACGCTTCCTTGCCACATTTGAATTCAAGAAAACCGACAGGCCTTTCCGATGGGAAACTCCCGGAGCCTGGGCGGCGACAATACAGCGCTGGGCAAAGGAAGGCTTTGAAAAGCCGACGAGGGTAAGATTTCCTGATTTTTTCGGAATGGATGATATGGAATGGCTTCCTTTCAAGGGCGGCTGGGTTGGCAATCCATACTACCCCATGTTTGAAAAGCAGTTCCTTTCAGATGACGGCGAAAACATCATACTTGTAGACAGCTATGGAATAACAAAGAAAGAACGCAAGGCAAACCCGGAGACATCAATGCCCCAGTTCCTCGATTTCCCTGTAAAATCAAGGCGGGATTTCACGGAAAAAATCCTGCCGAGGCTTGATTCCGAAAGCGATGGGAGATTTCCTGAAAACTGGGAAGAACTTGTCCTGAAATACAAGTCAAGGACCTTTGTCCTCGGCATGTATGTAATCGGTCCCTTCGGATATCTTAGAAATCTCATGGGCGATGAAGAGCTTATGTATTCATTGTATGACGATCCGGAATTTGTGCATCAGATGATGTCTGCATGGCAGTCGTTCTATACAGGCTTCATAAATAAAGTGTGCAGCCATACAGTTCCCGATTTCGTAATGATCTGGGAAGACATATGCTATTCAAGCGGTCCCTTGATTTCCCCGGCCCTGTTTAGTGAATTCATGGCGCCTTATCTGAAAAACATTGTTTCAGTCCTAAAGAATCATGACGTCAGGGGAATTGTAGTCGACACCGACGGGGACTGCACCAAGATGCTGCCGATCTATATTGAATGCGGGGCAAATGGTTTTTATCCCTTCGAAGTTCAGGCCGGCATGGATATCGTCAAAATACGAAGACAATACGGCGAGGCCTTTGTCATCATAGGCGGACTTGATAAAAAAACCCTTGCAGTCGGAAGGGAAGCCATAAAGAATGAAGTTGATCTTAAGGTTCCGTTCATGCTTTCACGAAAAGG
Source organism: Clostridia bacterium (assembly GCA_046484775.1). Classification (GTDB taxonomy): domain Bacteria; phylum Bacillota; class Clostridia; order DUPQ01; family DUPQ01; genus JAFGQE01. Next base: position 12,484 of record JAWOIG010000223.1, read on the forward strand.
ATACATCCCGATGCTTGACCATACGGTCCCCCCGGATGTTCCCTATGAAAACTTCAGGTGTTTTTTGGATTATGTGCGAACCTTCGAATAGAACCGGCGACACAGCAATTACAGAGTCCGGACCGATGCTCGCTTTTAAGATTGAATCGGCTTCGACGGCTTAGGGCTTGCTGAATAATTTGAAAATCCCTTGTTATTCAACATTCCCTACTTATTATTTTTCCTGTTCTTTATGACCTTGAGACGGGAGAAGTCCTCCCTTTCCTTTTCCTCTATATATTCCTGTATATGTTTAACGATTTCCCTGTATTTGGGAATGACGATGTTCTTAAGCGCATTCGCCCTTTTTTTTGTCTTCATTACATTTACAGCCAGCCTGTATACCGCGTTTTCCACTTCCGCGAGCTCAGCCGTAAGCGCTTTTACCTCGTTGAATTTTTCATATGCCTCGTCAAGCGCGGAACTGGTTCTTGAGAAACCATACTTGGGCTCAAGCTTGGGTTTTACAAAATCAACCATCGGTATTTCCACCCCCATGATGCTGCGGAACCTTATCGAAACCGAATCGTCCTCCGGGAACGTATAACCAAGCTGTTCCACGTTGCTTATACCGAGGGTTATATTGGCCGATTGCAGGGCATAATAGGCATCCTTGAAAGTTGAATCGATGCGCGACTGCACTATCTGGGCCTTGTCGATGAAGGACATCATTTCCATGGTCAGGATGTTTCTCTTTTTATCCAGAAGCTCATAACCCTGCTTTGAAAGCGAAAGGGTGTTCTTTGCCTTTATCAGGTTTCCTTTTGTAGGGGAGATTCCGGGTTCCATCAGATTACCCCTCCTCCTGATTCATCGTAATATTTTTCAACCAGATCCGGCGAAAGCCTGTCCAGCTCTTCCCTGGGAAGGCTTGATATGATTTTCCATCCCAGGTCCAGCGTCTTTTCCATCTCCCTGTTCTCATCATGAAGCTGCTTTAGGAATTTTTCCTCGAACATTCTTCCGAACTTCATGTACTTCCTGTCTGTTTCACTCAGCTCGTCCTCGCCTATTACAGTCGCCAGCGCCCTCACTTCCTGAACCTTTGCGTATGATGCGAACAATTGATTTGATATGCCGGGGTGGTCTTCCCTTGTAAAGCCCTCTCCGATGCTGTCCTTCATCAGCCTTGAGAGCGACATCAGTATGCTTACCGGTGGATATATACCCCTTTGCGACAGTTCTCTATCCAGCACAACCTGCCCTTCGGTAATATATGCGGTCAGATCCGGCACGGGATGGGTTATGTCGTCGTTGGGCATGGTAAGTATCGGAATCTGCGTAATCGAACCCTTTCTTCCCTCGATGATTCCGGCTCTTTCATACATTGACGCCAGGTCGCTGTAGAGATACCCCGGGAAACCTTTCCTGCTCGGGATTTCCTCCATGGATGACGATATTTCCCTGAGCGCTTCCGCGTATGACGTCATGTCCGTCATTATTACCAGCACATGCATTCCTTTTTCAAACGCAAGGTATTCCGCGGCGGTAAGCGCGCATCTTGGCGTCGTTATCCGTTCGACAACGGGATCATTCGCCAGATTGAGAAACATGACGACCTTTTCCAGAACACCGCTTTCCTTGAAGCTTTTGGTGAAATAGTCCGCAACATCGCTCTTTACTCCCATCGCTGCAAACACAATGGCGAATTTTGAATTTTCATCATCAGTTATCTTTGCCTGCCGCACCAGCTGTACGGCCAGCTCATTGTGCGCAAGCCCGCTCCCCGAGAAAATCGGCAGCTTCTGTCCCCTTATAAGGGTCGCAAGTCCGTCGATGGAAGACATTCCCGTCTGGATGAAATTCCGTGGGTATTTACGCGAAACCGGATTGATCGGCAGACCGTTGATGTCCGCCTTGATTTCCGGATATATTTCGCCGAGTCCGTCGATCGGAAAGCCTTTCCCGTCAAATATCCTTCCCAGAATTTCTCCCGAAAGCGGAAGCCGGAGCGAATGTCCCGTGAAGTGTGTCCTCGCATTTTTAAGCGAAATGCCTGTTGTTCCTTCAAATACCTGGACAACGCACAGCTCCTCGGTCATCTTTATAATCCTGCCGTTCCTTTTCTCTCCGTTTTCAAGACGTATCTGGACAAGCTCTTCGTAAGAGGCATCCTTTATACCCTCAAGAATCACCAGCGGGCCTTTTATTTCATAAAGGTCAAGGTATTCAAGCCTCATGCGCCGCCTCTCCTCTCCGTGTTTTCATATTTGATTATCATGTCGTTATAAAAATCATCTATTTTTCGTTCCAGTTCCGCAAAGGCCTTCATATCGTCGTTGGCTATCACGTATTTCATCTGGGCCAGATCATTGAAAATTCCGGTTTCAAGTAACACGGATACCGGTATTCCCTCCGCTATGAGCCTTTCGGTTCTCTCGTTCAGATAAAGGATTATACTCATCATCCTGTACTGTTTTTCAATCGGAACGAATGTGTCGTTTTCATGGAATGCATTCTGTTGAAGAAAACCCTGCCTTATGACCTTTGCAATTTCCAATGTAAGCTTCTGTCCGTCGGGAAGCACATCCCGTCCTATGAGCTTGACTATCTCCATAAGTGTGCTTTCTTCCTGCAGAATGCTCAATATCGCGGTTCTTTTTGTCTGAAAATCCCTGGCCGTGTTGCTTTCATACCAGTCCGAAAGATCTCCCATATATTCGCTGTAGCTACCCGTCCAGTTTATTGCCGGGTAGTGCCTTGAATATGCCAGCTGCTTGTCCAACGCCCAGAAGCATCTCGTGAATCTCTTGGTGTTTTGCGTCACCGGCTCAGAAAAGTCGTTGCTCTGCGGCGAGACCGCTCCTATTATTGATATTGATCCCTCGGTTCCGTTCAAATTCCTGACATATCCCGCCCTTTCATAAAACTGCGAAAGCCTTGAGGGCAAATATGCCGGGTATCCCTCTTCCGCGGGCATTTCCTCGAGCCGTCCTGATATTTCCCTCAGCGCCTCGGCCCATCTTGATGTCGAGTCCGCCATAAGTGCAACATGATAGCCCATATCCCTGTAGTATTCCGCAATGGTTATTCCCGTATAAATGGATGCTTCCCTTGCGGCCACGGGCATGTTCGATGTGTTTGCAATAAGCACTGTCCTATTCATCAGGGAAAGTCCTGTCTTGGGATCCTTCAGTTTCGGGAAACTCTCAAGAACATCCGCTATCTCGTTTCCCCTCTCCCCGCATCCGATGTATACCACGATATCCGCATCCGACCATTTTGCGAGCTGGTGCTGCATCATTGTCTTTCCTGTTCCGAATCCGCCGGGAATTGCCGCCGTCCCCCCCTTTGCCAATGGAAACAACATGTCTATGACCCGTTGTCCCGTTACAAGAGGCATATGCAGAGGTATCCTTCCCGAAAACGGACGGGATTTTTTCACCGGCCATTTCTGCATCAATGATATCCCCTCTGCCGTACCCCTGCTGTTTTCTATTTCAATTATGTTTTCCTCAATATTGTATTCACCGTCACCCCGGCTGCTTATTACGGTTCCTTCCTTCCCCGGCGGGAGCATAGCCTTGTGCACCAGTGCCGGGGTTTCCTGCACTTCGGCTATTATCGATCCTCCCTTTAATCTATCGCCGACTTTCACCACAATCCGGGTTTCCCATTTTTTTGACCGATCGGGGGCATTGACTCCTATGCCCTTTTCAATAAACGGCCCGCTGATTTCCTCCATTATTTTAAGAGGTCTCAGTATACCGTCAAAAACCCCTCCGAGAATTCCGGGGCCCAGGTCCGCGGAAAGCGGGCTGCCTGTAGCAATTACAGGCTCGTTGATTTTAAGTCCGGTTGTTGTTTCGTAGACCTGAACGACCGCCCTGCCGTTTTCAACAGAAATTACTTCCCCCACAAGTCCATTTTCTCCGACAAGAACCATTTCCAGCATGCGGAGCTCCTCGTTTCCTTTTACAAAGACAACGGGGCCGCTGATTCCGCTTACATATCCTTTTACCTTTTTATTATTGTCCATCCAGCAAATCTCCGTCCTCTATCGGAATCCTGCACATTTCCAGGAACTTTTCCCTAGCCTCCTGTGTTTTTGTCAAAAAGCCGCAGTCCATCCTCATCCTCTTGTTCTTTCCGTAAATGATGAATCCCCCGGAAATGTCCTCTTCGGCGGTTTCTATTTCGGCTTTCAGCCCTGTTTCCGATACGATTTTCCCAAGCATCTTCTCTTCGCCGGGAGAGACTTCCACTATATACTCGCTGTCATTTATGATCTTTATGCTTTCAAGCAAATCCTCCACTATTCTTACGGGGTATGTTGTGGTTTTCTTGTATTCAGCCAGTTCCTCCGCAACCTGTTTGAAAACATCCTCTATGATATCCCTTCTCTTGTCGAACATTTTCTTTTTTCCGTCGACAAGAGCTTTTGAGACGGCTTCGTTCAATTCGCGCCGGTTCTGACGTGTTCCGGTCTGGATTGAATGGTATGCGTCCTCCAAAAGATCTATTTCTTTTTCCTTTACAACCTGCTTTATTTTTGATTCCGTGCTTTCGACCAGCTCCTTCTTGCGCTTATGCGCTTCCCGCAGAGCCATATCGGTGAAGCTTCTCAGCTTTTCATTAACGGAGTAGTTCGGATTGAATTCATCCATTTGCATTCCTCAAATCTTTACGCCTATGGCATCCCTGACATATCTGGTTATGGAGTCGGGTCCCCGCCTTGTCCCGTGCCTGTCCGGGACAACAACCACAAGAGGAAGATGTCCGTTCCGCCTCATCTCGTCAAGCTTTTCGGGTATCAGTTCAGCCAGCTTTTCCGTAATAAGGATAATTCCAAGCGACCCGTCGTCAAGGCACACCCTCATGGCCTCCATGGTCTCCCTGTAGCCATGAACGACAACGCCCTCGATTCCCGCGAGGCGCATTCCTTTCTGTGTGTCGACATTGTCGCTTATCAAATAAAATTTCATAGTACGTCTTTCCTTATGGCAGTATCAGGATTGATACGATCAGCCCGTATATTGCTATTCCTTCTGCAAGACCTACGAATATGATTGTTTTACCCAGAAGAGACGGGTCTTCGCTGATTGCCCCGAGTGCGGCTGATGCCGACGCCGCAACCGCTATTCCCGTTCCTATAGTAGCAAGCCCCGTGGACAGTGCGGCGGCCAGATATCTGAGCCCGTCGCTGGATCCGGTTGCAGCCGCTTCGGCTGCCGTATCCACTCCGGCGGCCAATGCCCTGCCGCCAGCCAGCATGACAATCGTGGCTGTCATCAATATCCCGAAGATAAGGGCCATATTTACCGCCATCACCGTCTTAATGTTTTTCGGATTCTGCGATTTCTTCCAGTAAACAACACCTGCCGAGGAAAGAACAACCACCAGAATCAACGCGCCTATAAGCAAATCCTTCATAATGTAAATACCTCCGTATTAACCTTCATTTTCAACCGCCGCCCCTGCGGACACATAACCGCCGGAGACTACTCTTTCCGGCCTTGTATTTTCATGGGCTTGAACTCCCTGCCTTCCCCTTTGAAAAACCGTGAAAACAATTCATAATATTCCAGCCTGAGGCCCTGGATCCCCACAACAAGCCCCTCCAGAACAAGTATCATAAGATTCCCAAGAACCAGCGCCGCAATTCCTCCCGCCTTACCCTCTATGAGATCGTAAATGGCCCATACCGCCAGCGAAAGCCCCGCATGGCTCAGCGCAAAGGCGCCGAGTCTCATGAATGACAGCGTATTGGTCAGGAATGAAAGCACCGCTTCGAAAACTTCGAAAAATGCCTCTACGAAAAAGGCTCCCCTGTCCTTCTCGGGCAGCATCCTCTTGCCGATCATCAGGTTGTGCAGCGGCGCCTTTAGGAACATCAGTAAAATGGGAAGTATGAAGAAACCCGCGATAAATATGAATGAAGTAACCGTCCTGCCGCTGATCAAAAGGACAAGGGCGAATATTATCACACCCAGATAAAACACAAGTCCGGCTATCCCGTTCTTGTCAAAGATAACTTCCCCGAATGATTTTGACTTTATCGCATTTATAATGTTTATAACCATTGCTATCAGTATGACGGTCACGCCGAAAGCCACGGATGCGAACAACATCGTCATAATGTTCCTCATGGGATTCTGATATAAGGGTGTCAGGACTTTCTCGTTTCCAAAAATACTGCCATAGACAAATCCGAATACTATTGACGATATTCCGCACATTATGCCGATTCCGGCAAGGTCCATCTTCTTTTTCCAATATATTACGAGTCCCAGCAACGCAAGCACTGCTCCGTGGCCCACGTCCCCGAACATCAGTCCGAACATAAGCACATACGTTATTGCCACGAACAGAGTCGGGTCAATTTCATTTGGCGAAGGGGTTCCATAGGTTTTCACTATGAACTCAAACGGCTTTATTATGCGTATGTTTTTAAGGGCTGTAGGGCTTTTCAACGTTCCGACCTGATCCGCATCTTCGAAATAAAATGAAATTCCCTTTCTTTTATATTGAGTTTCCAGTATGTTCATGCTTCCCTTTGGTATCCATCCGGAAAGGTAGAAGGATTCCTCGGTATGTGCGGCATACTTCTTTATGTCCGCCGTCTTGTGAAGGTAATTTATGTCCGAGTAAATTTCATCGAACTTCTCCCTGGAACCCTCTATGAACTCTTCATACTCCTTCATATATCCCTTCATGTCTTCCTCGGCCTTCGCAATCGTCTCCTCAATGTTTTTTGCGGTTTCCGCAGGTGTTCCCGTAATTGCCTCGGAAATGTCTATTCTTTCAAAATACAGCGAGGCAAATATACTGTCGACTTCAGAAACCACCGCATTGGGCGCATAGTATGAAAACCAGACATCGTCCCCGTCCCTTTTGAAAAAGAAGATTATGACATTCAGTCTGCTTATCGATTCATTCAGACGCCTGTAATTTTCATATGACATCCTGCCGAACCTGACGTTTATGAAGTTCATGTTAAGTTCCCTGAGATCGACGTCGAAATCCAGCATCGGCATCATCCTGTTCAGGACGTTCTTATTCTTTTCGATAATAATCTTTTTTTCGTCCATCCTCTTGTTGTGCATATCAAGGAACTTTTCGAGCTCTTCCGTGAAAACCTCGGCCTCGCCTGTAATCCTGTCGATGTTTTCTATGAGATTTTCCACGTCTATTTCGTGTTCCTGGATTCCAAAAACGTTGTTCAGCGAATCAAGCCTTCGCATAAGGTCGGAATGCCGGTTGAATTCGCCGAAGGGTGTGAGTCCCTTTATGTTCTCCATGACCCCCAGGGAACTTTCCGCCTCAAAATCATGATTCAGTATATGAGACAAGACAAATGCATCGAATTTCTCAAGCGGTCCGACAATATTCACGAATTCCATTTTCATTACAGGCATTTCATATACTCCTTACAAGTTGAAGCCTACAACATATTTCTTTATCTTCTCCGGCCTTAGGCCGTATCTTATTCCCTCTATTATCGATATTATATTGGACAGCTCGTATTCCTTCATATGTATGTAATCCACGGCAGATGAAACCGTAAATGGGAATTTTCTAAAAAGTCCGCTATGGATATTATACATGTATTCGGCAAAGTTGACTTCAAAGAACTCGTCTATGTCTCTTTCGAATATCTCCGCATATCTGGTTTTCGCAACGATATTGCCAAAGGCCTCAACGGATTCGGCTTCAATCAATTCGTTAAGGGTCTCTTTTTTTATCCTTGAGTTGAACGGAAGCACATAACTCCTAATGATTTCCTTGGGCAGGTTGAAATATTTCTTGCAGCGGTAGATCCATAGCAGGTTAAGGACATCCGTTTTTACCCCGAACGAATCCTCAAGCGGCTTCCTGTCTTTGCCCTTCAGGTGCTTCTTGATGCTTCCTGCAAGGAATTTGAAGTAATTCATGTCGAGCACCATTTCTATGTTAAAAAGGTTGATGCGGGTATTGTCAGCGACAAAAGGCCTTAGAACATCAAAATATTCGGTTCCCTTCAGATTTGTTATGAATTCCGCCGTACTTTTGGAAGTAAGAAGCTTGTGAAAATCAACCTCCGACTTGTCTCTTAAAAAAAGCAAAAATCCTTCGGCCGACATCACTCCGCCGGCTGTTTCAAGCCTCCTGAATATTATCTTGAGACTCTCAGTCTCATATTTCTTGTATGTGCTCTTTAGGAATTTTCTTGCATCCCCGAATGTGAACTTCAGAAATTTCTCGTATTCCCTCATTATGTCGCTTTTAATAATGTTTTCCAGCTGGCCTCTGTGTATTTTATTTTCATCTACATTGCTCAGTATTGCCTTGTAATGGGTTTCCGTCTTAAGATAATGGGCTATCTCGCCCACACTTTTCTTTTCGATGAGTTCTTCATAATCCTCTTTTGTCAGCAGCCTTCCGTATGAAGCGCGGGCCTTGGCAGCCAACGCACTGTATTTGAATAAACTAAGATCCACTGTCTTCACTTCCGGTTATTATATCGAATACCGCCTTTACCCATGCGTCCCTGTTTTCTTTATAAAATTCATCCATTGCCGCAAGACGATTGTCCGCGGTTTCGTTGATTCTATTCATACTTTTTGCGGCTTCCTTTTCTTCTTGTTCATAAAGCTGCTTCAGCTTGGTTTCAACCATGCCGCCTATGTCCTTTTGCATTTTGGCGACATCGGTCTTCATCTTCTGCTCAAGGTTCCTGATTTCTTCCTTGCCTTCGTCGATTATATGATTCGCCTTGCTTTCAATGTCAAGTATGCTTCCAATTACTTCTTTCATTTCAATCTCCGGTATTTGTTTCTTACAGTCTTCGGTTTGCTTGTCTTCGCTGCATTCCATATAATGAATAATTGGGGCTTGCTGAATAACTTGAAAATGCCTTGTTTATAGTCTCGCTTTACATTTTCAAGCTGCTCAGGTGCAAGCTTTTCTCGGTAAAAGCGTAAAACCCTGCACCTTCATAGCATTAATTAATTATACAACTATGATGTTTGCATATCAAGCGCGCCTGCGCCTTCACATAGGTTTCTGATGGCGTGAAACATATCGTGAAACATTTTTATTCCTTGATTTCTGCCCTTTTTCACATAAAAAACATCAAAAAGCACGTCATATTCATTAAGAAACGGCGTGCTGTTGCAATTTGCCCAATACAGTTGTAACTACAGGTTTTTCCCCCGCTTCAATGTCTTTGGCAATATATAGGCCATCGCGGCGGCAAGCAATACAAGGCTTGCAACAACTGCAATTATTATTGCCGGATATTCCCCATTGAATCCGTTTTCCGAAACATGCTTTATCAATATCCCCGCATACGCCCATATAATAACCATTCCATAAGGTATGTCCCTGTTTCTTGCCATTGTTGAGATACCGATAAAAATTCCCACTGCGAGAACGGCGACTGTAATCAATATCTCCCATGTTCCAAAAGGATTCAGGTTCCAGTCGACAAGCTGTGTCGTAACATTAGCGATGGTAGCCACCGTTATCCATCCAAAATATACGCTAAAGGGCAGCCTTATGAAAATCTTCTCTTTCCCAGACAGTTTTTCCATTCCAATAATGATATTGATCTTTATCAAGCTCGCCAGTATCACCAGCATCAGCAACAGTGAAAGTTCAATCATCCTGTAATGCCATGCGAAAATCCAGACCGCATTTGCAACCGACGACAATACAAACAGAAACCCTGTCTTTTCAATCCACTCTTTATCAAGGCCCGGTTTTTGCTTTTTGAACAAACCAGTCTGATAAATTGCATATGCTCCCAGCAAAAGGTATATCAATCCCCATATTGAGAATGTAATTCCTGCCGGGGCAAACAGATTGGGGTATGAGTCGGATATGCCCCCCGTACCCTCGCCGTTTATAGGCAGTATGTTCGCAAGCGCATTGACTGCAACCATCGCGAAGAATGTAGCCACCACAATTATTCTGCAAATATGCTTGTTTTCACTGATTTTCACAATTGAATCTCCTTTCAAGTCATAATTAATCTTTTGTTTCATTTTTTAACTTCCCTTGAGCCAGGCTTTTTAAACAAGATCCATCAAAAATTGAATTCATTGAATTGGAAAGATTTTCTGTGTTTGCCTCGCTAACCCTTTTTCCTCGGCCATGGAATAAGAGCCGCTACATCCTTTTTATATTCAGCGTATTCCGGCCGTTTTTCCATGACGTGCCTTTCCATCATCGGTATGCTTATGAAGACAAACAGCAGGCTGATAAGAATAGGGCCGGCAATTGCCGTCAAATGACCCGGTGCGCCGCCTGCCTGCATCAGCCAGATTCCCCACCAGAAGCTGACCTCGCCGAGATAATTCGGATGCCTTGAGTATTTCCATAGCCCCGTCCTTATGCATTTTTCATTATCGGGGTTTTTCTTTCGAAATTCAGCCATCTGTCTGTCTGCAAAATATTGGACGGCTGCCGCCAGGAGGCAAATCAAAAACCCAAGTACGCTGATGACGTTCACGGATCCGTTTGAAGTTATCATATAATACGCGGGAACCATTCCCATGAAGACCAGGATTGTGGGCATCAGGTTAATTCCCCCCAGATTTGTAAAGAACCATATATCCGGGTTTTTTTCCTTAAGCATGGTATACCGCCAGTCCTGCTGACGAAGTCCTCTCCATCCGTTTATCCAGTTGACGGTAAGTCTCAGTCCCCAGACCGCAACCGCGATGATCACAAGCAAATCAAGGCTTCCTGCCGGCGACTCTTTTGTCAAAACCCAAAATGGTATTACCATGACCGGAACGACGCTCCAGTACGGGTCGTAAAGACTTGCGTTTTTGAAAATCAAGCCAGCCCCCCATACCATCAGGGTCGCTCCCACATCGGCGATCAATGTCGCAACAAGCACGCCCGCGCCGCGAAAGATAGAAAAGAGAGCCGCCGCGGCAAGGAATGCGGCCGCATAGACCATGACCACCAGAAACAAGGAGCCCATTTTTGTGTACAGTTTGTCTTTCATCCCCCACCCCCGTGCAAGAACTTGATTTCATTTTATAAAATTTATGATGTTTAGGCAATGCCTCCTCCGTACTGTATATATTCCGGACACACATTTGAGCCGGTAACGCTTGTTGCGGTTTGACATTGTCGGCGTTGGGCATCATACTTATAAATGTAAATTCATATATATTATATGAATTTACTAATTCAATGGAAAGGAGGAACTGAAAATGGGAGAAATAAAAGACCTGAGGCTTGCCGTTTTGATTGATGCGGACAATATTCCATACGCAAACGTCAAGGTAATGATGGAAGAAATCGCACGGTACGGAACCCCGACTTTTAAAAGAATTTACGGAGACTGGACGAGGCCCAACCTATCGGGCTGGAAAAGAATTCTTTTGGAAAATTCCATTACCCCGATACAGCAGTATGGATATACTACAGGTAAAAACGCCACGGACTCAGCCATGATAATCGATGCCATGGATATTTTGTATTCCGGAAAAGTCGATGGATTCTGCCTGGTTTCAAGCGACAGCGACTTTACCCGCCTGGCCGTCAGGCTAAGGGAAGCCGGTATGAAGGTTTTTGGAATCGGCGAAAAGAAAACACCCATGGCCTTTATATCCGCCTGCGACAAATTCATCTATCTCGAGATTCTGAAGGTTCCCGAAGAAGAAGAAACCGCAAAGGAAGAGCCTGCCGCGGCAAGACAGAACAACATAAAAAAACGCATACACAAGCTTGTGGGTGCAAAGATACCGCGGCCTGTGGTTAAGTTGATAAAGACTTCGATAGACGACCTGGCGGACGAATCGGGCTGGGCTTTCCTCGGCGACGTCGGAAACCTCATAATGAAGAAGCAACCCGACTTTGACCCAAGGAATTTCGGATACCTGAAGCTTACCCCCTTGATAAAGGCGATCGAAGGAATAGAAATAGATGAGCGGGAAACCTCGAACAAGCATGTAAAGCAT
>JAWOIG010000139.1:0-5678 GCA_046484775.1 Clostridia bacterium
GCCTGGACATTGGGCTGGTGTTTCAGGCTGCGGTGCTGGCCGCCAGGAACGCTGCCAACTGGACGCAGGGCGAAGGCCGTGGCCCGCAGCTTCAAAGGCGCCATCAGCCTCAACCCTTACAAGAGTGGCTTCGGGTTTGTTCACCGCCCTGTAGAAGTCGTCCGCGGTCACATCCTCAAACTGCGAGGGGAAAAGCCCGCGTATGTACGGGTGAATGTATGAGGTGAATTCCTTCGAACGGCCTATTATATTCTCATAGAACCGCGACTGGGATTCATGCATTCCAAGCGACGCTCCGGAATCCAGTCCGGTATAGATAAGGTCGTCCGCCGTGTTCAGCTCGTACATCGCATGCCCGCCTTCATGAATCGTGCTATAGAATGCCGAGACAAGGTTGTTTTCGTAATAATGGGTCGTGAACCTTACATCCTTTTTATTTATCCCCATCGTGAACGGATGCTCGGATTCCGCCATCGCAAAACTGGCTGGATCCAACCTCATTATCTGAACGAGCTTTTCCGAGAGCTGCTTCTGCTTGTCGACGGGATAGGAAATCTTCAGAAAGCCGTCCCTGATTGATTTTCCCAGGGGAACAGCTTCATGTATCAAAGGAACGATATTTTCTTTCAGTACGGAGAAGAAGGCATCGTAATCATCCATCGAATAGCCTTTTTCAAAATCGTCCAGGAATACATTGTATGGCTTCTTTTCCGGATTGCGGTAGTTGGCGAACCGTTTCTTGAAATCAACTATTTTTGCAAGATAGGGTTTGAATGAAGCGAAGTCATTTGCACGCTTTGCCATTTCCCAGACATGATTTGCGTCGTTCTGCAGCTGCATGAATTCCATGAACTCCTGCATGGGAATCCTTGATGTTTTGTCGAATTCATCGCGGCCTTCCTCTGCAATCCTGAAGGTGATTTGATCCAGCGAATCCTTGTTTCCAAGAAGATAATCAAGAAGTTCATCCGTTTCCTTGTTGATGAACGATTTGTATACTTCCCCCGATAAGAAGGAAAGGGTCATGCCGCGGCATTCAAAGCTGTTCTTTGGGGCTGTTGTTGCCCCGTCGAAGCTCAGCATGGCCATTGCCTGGTTGTATGCAACCTGCTTGGCCTGCAGTTCCTTAAGCTTTCCGATGGCTTCATCAAGTTTCATAATCATAACCGCCTTTTTATAAGTTATATAAATGATATATTTTTTCGCTGACTATTACAATAGACAGGATTGACGCTGCAAGAGTACATGGTCTGCGACCGCGACCAGCCCGGCGGGTGCATGTGATTTCGCAGTTCTTGGGAGCAATGCGGCAGTTACACACAGAATGTTGACAATGAAAATCCGTTAAACTATAATTTGCGTAGTTGATTTGCGGGCGTGGCGGAACTGGCAGACGCGCTAGATTTAGGTTCTAGTGCCTAACGGTGTGGGGGTTCGAGTCCCTTCGCCCGCACCAACTGTTTATAAGGCGGCCCATGGAAATCAAACAAAAGGCAGGTGATCGAACACATGAATAAGAAAAGCAAAAAATGGGTTAAGGTAACGGCAATCGCCATTGCAGTCGTATTCCTGTTCTCCACATTCATGTTTCTTTTCCTGTATGCTTTCTCCAACTAAACCGCGATATCGACATATCTTCCTATAATTTTGCACCTGTATGTTTCAAATTTTTAACAAATTGAACTAATCTGTTACAATTGACGTATATATATGTATAATAATCAGTAAGGGGAGATTGATTCCCCATTGGGTTGTGCAGGTGGTGCTTATGAGTTTTCTCGACGGTTTGAATATCGGCGAACAACTGAGATTTTTTTCACTTGAAATAGACGGCGTATGGGCTCTCATAGGCATTGTCATTGATGTCCTTGTTGTTTCATACATCGCATACAAAGTCATACAGCTTGTCCAGGAGACCAGGGCATACAGCCTGTTCAAAGGACTGATGGCCATACTGCTCGTCGCCGTGGTCAGCAGCGTGTTCAATCTTCGCACGATTTCGTTCCTGATAGACAACATAATAGCCTTTGCATTCCTTGCCATAGTGGTAATTTTCCAGCCGGAAATCCGAAGAGCCCTGGAGAAGCTGGGCACCAGGGGATTCAAGAGCATATTCCTTGGCGGGGGCACAGAGGAAAATACACTGAAAATAACGGCTATGATAGAGGAAGTAGTCAATGTCTGTGAAAAACTTTCACAGCATTATACAGGCGCGATAATCGTCCTGGAAAGGGAAATAAAGCTGGGCGAGATAATAAACAAAGGCGTACAGATGGAATCAAGGCTTTCGGAGGAGCTTCTTTTAAGCATCTTCGATACGCATACCCCGCTTCACGACGGGGCGGTGATCATAAGGGATGACAAGATAATGGCAGCCGCATGCATACTTCCGCTTACCGACAACCCGAATCTCAGCAAGGAACTGGGCACGAGGCACAGGGCCGCACTTGGAATAACAGAGGTCTCGGACAGCCTTGCAATTGTAATTTCAGAGGAGTCCGGCAAGATATCGTATGCCAACAATGGAGGACTCGTCAGAAATCTTAACAAAGAGACACTTCGCAAGGCCCTGCAGCTGAATCTGATAAAAAGCCAGAAGAAAAAAAAGAAACCGCTTGGATTTATGAAGGGAAACAAAGGTGCTGAAAAGACTGAAGAATAACATAACCATGAAGATATTGTCGGTAATAATCGCCGTGCTGTTCTGGTTCGTAGTTTATACAAACGAAAACCCGATTCAAACGCGCCAGCTGAACATCTCCCTTACGCCGATCAACGAGAATTACCTTGCATCGGCCAACCTCAGGATTCTGAATGAATATGCCGGTGTGATCGGAATTTCGGTAAAGGGAAGGAAAAGCGAACTGGACAAGATAAGCGCCGGCGATTTCATTGCATATCTTGATTTTAGCAGAGTAAACGACGAGTATGTGGAGTATGTCGAAATATCGGACCTGACGTACATCGGCGACAGCAACATAAGCTATGAGCTCAGCGGCAGCGGGAGGATAGGTCTGAGCATCGACAGGATAGTTGCAGGGGAAGTACCCATAACCGTCGAGATAATAGGAGAACCCGCCGATGGATTCGTGGTTGCGGTTCCCACGGTAAAGCCCGCGAATTATGCGATACTTGAAATCAAGAGCCTGGTGCAGGAAGTCGCATCCGCAGCCGTCACCATTGATGTCACGGGCTTGAAAGGAACCAAGACGGTCAGAAAATTCTGCATGGTATATGATGAGAACGGCAATATCATCAGGGAACTGAGCAATGAAACCGCGATAGACATAACAATTAATATTGCAAAGGAAGTCCCTGTGTCGGTTAGACTCGAAGGCAAACCCGCCGATGATCATCTGGTGACATTATCAACTGCAAAACCTGATTTTGTGCTTGTGTCGGGGTCTGAGGAAGACCTGGCGATGATAGAAAAGATATCGACAATGCCCATAAACATTCAGGATGTTTCGGAAACCTTCACTGCAACGACCGGGCTGATGGGCCTGCCCGCGGGCACTGGCTTCGTGGGCCCCGGCGAGGTAGAGGTAACCGTAACACTCGAAAGCCTTTATGAAAAACCAGTGCTTTTCAGCAAGAATCAGATTGAAATCAGATGGGGCAAGCCGAGCTCGCTGAAAATATATACGATTCTCAACGAGAGCGTGGAGGTCAAGGTAAAAGGCAGGCAGGATGTGCTTGATATGACCACGGCAACTACCCTTTCTGCCTATATTGATGTAAGCGGTAAGGTAGACGGCGAAATCAGTCTGCCGCTGCGGTTTGACAATCTTGCCGGAGTGGAGCAGGTAAGCTTCCCGCTGGTAGACATCCTTATCCAGTCCAAGCTAAGCCTGAAGGTTGAAACTTCGTCGATTTCATTGGTCAACAGACAGGGAGGTCTCTATGACTACAGTTTCCAGCGTACCGAGGAAACCCTTGTCTTGAAAGGATTCGAAGAAAGCATAGCTTTATTGAATCCGCTTAACATCAACCCTCAGATAAACGTCGGAGAACTTGGCCCGGGCACGCACACCGTACCCGTAAGCGTTACATTGTCTGAAGGGGTGGAACTGTTCCAGAATTTCACGACTGTAATCATCATAACGGGAAAATGAAAATGAAGACCATAATAATCAGAGGCATTGCCGTGCCTGTTGAAAAGGCATTCAGGGATGGACTCGACTATTCAGTCGAGTCTTTTGTCAGGGATAGACTAGGGACATCTGAATTCGAATATGCCGGACTTTGCGGCAAATCAATAGACGCCCGAAGAAAAACAAATATAAAGTATGTGGTTTCGGCAAAAGCCAGGGTCGACGATGGGTTTGATGCGGTCGGACGGGGATTTGTCGTTTTGCAGAAGCCGGCACGGGATGTTTTAATCAAGGGAGGCAAGACGCTTGTCAATCCACCGGTTATAGCCGGAAGCGGCCCATGTGGATTGTTCTGCGCATATCTGCTTGCCCGGAATGGATTTTCGCCGTTGGTTATAGAACGCGGCGAAGCCATCGATGAAAGGAAGAAAAGCGTCAGGGACTTTTGGAAGACGGGAAACCTTGATCCCGAATCCAATGTCCAGTTCGGCGAGGGCGGAGCGGGTACCTTCTCCGATGGAAAGCTAGTAACAAGGATCAACGACCCCAGATGCTCGCTCATCGAAGAAATATTGATGGAAAACGGTGCTCCGGCGTCAATATCATATGAGGCAAAGCCGCATATCGGAACGGACATCCTCTCAAATGTAATAAAAAACATAAGGGATGAAATTATTTCATTAGGTGGAAAATTTCAATATGATTCGCGTCTGAGCGGTGTGAAGGTACGGGACGGGGTTCTTAAGGCTGTTGAAGTCAATGATGAATATGAAATCAGAACCGATGTACTGGTGCTGGCTGTCGGCCATTCCGCCAGGGATACATACAGGATGCTGCTCGATGCCGGGGTGGAGATGGAGCAAAAGCCATTTTCGGCAGGTCTTAGGATTGAACACCTGCAGACGGATGTAAATTACTCGCAGTGGGGGGAACAGTCAAAATACATGGATGAAGCCGCCGAGTATTCATTGAATCAAAGAACGGGCAACAGAACCGCATATACATTCTGCATGTGTCCTGGGGGAGTCGTTGTAAACGCTTCCAGCGAACAAGGGTTTCTTTCTATCAACGGCATGAGCTACAGCAAAAGAAAAGGAAGGAATGCCAACAGCGCCTGGGTTGCGGAGGTCAGGCCTTCCGACCTCGGGTCGTCCGATCCCATGGCGGGAGTGGAATTCCAGCGTCGCATGGAGGAAGCCGCTTACATAGCGGGCGGAGGCGGATTTACTGCGCCTGTCCAGCTGCTTGGCGATTTCATCAAGGGAAGGACAGGCTCGCGCCTCGGGCGTGTCAGACCTGCATTTACCGGGAGGACTGCATTTGCCGAACTTGGAGGAGTCCTGCCTGAATTCATATCGGGGAGCCTGAGGATGTCCCTGGGCGGATTCGCAGGCAAACTCCCGTTTTTCATTGATGAGGAGGCTGTTCTTACGGGATGCGAGACCCGTACCAGCTCACCCTTAAGGATAAAGAGGAATGAAGACTTCATCTCTGTTTCGCATAATGGAGTGTATCCTGCGGGAGAAGGAGCGGGCTATTCGGGCGGGATAATGAGCTCTGCCGCGGATGGACTCAAAGTTGCGG
>JAWOIG010000157.1:0-5131 GCA_046484775.1 Clostridia bacterium
CCATATGAATACAGGAATGTTCATGCAAAATTCAACAAGACCACAAATGCAAATGAATCTGAAGCCAATAATGAGAACGCTGATGATGGGCACCGAACCTACTTTGATATGCATCCTGAATGGTTCGCGTTGATAAACGGAAAAAGAAGCTGCAGAAATGAATGTAAACAAGCAAATGAAGGGTATTATACCGGGGATAATTTCTGCACATCCAATACGGAGGCTGTTGCCGAATTGTCAAAAAATATGCTTGTATCATTTGAAAACGGACAGTACAAATACCTCGAATACCTGAATCTTTGGGCTTATGACAATGGCATATGGTGTGAATGCGAGAATTGCAGAAAATTGGGTAATCTGTCAAGAAGAATGTTAATGCTGGGCTACGAGATCAATAAATTTTTCAAAAATGCATATGATAAAGGAATCATCGGAAGACGAATCAGGATTGTCATACCGGTTTATCATGAAACACTTGAGCCGCCGGACATGCCGCTCCCGGAGGATTTTGATTACGAGCATATAATAGCGACATTTTTCCCTATAGAAAGGTGTTATGCGCATGATATAAATGATGAAAACTGCACTGAGACAAATCTTCAGCTTAAAAGATTATATGAAAAATGGACGCCTTTTTCGGACGGAAATTACAAAGGAGTTTTGTTTATAGGTGAATATTACAACGTAAGTTCATTTGCATCATTGCCATTGGTTTTCACAAAACGAATAAGAAATGACCTGCCTTATTACAGCAGGACAGGCACAAAACATTTTTATTATATGCATATACCGGCGAAGAATTGGGGAATGCTTGCAATAAACAATGGGATTATTGCAGGATTTTTGAAGTCATCAGATTTTGATCTTAATGGATTTTTGGATGAATTCTATAGGGATTTTTATCCAAATACCGGAAAAATAGTCAGGAAATTTCATGAAAAACTGGAAGAAGCCTCGGTCAATATGAAATATCTGAAGCATTATCAGTTTTCAGGCAACGGCGAAAAAATATCATTGATTGGTGAAATTATAAAGAAAAATAAATTCCCGCTTGAACATTGCAAATACAAGGCAAGAACAAAAAACTCAAATAATGCGATAAGCTTTGAAGAAACAATGAGTAGATTCATTCAGGCGGAGAAGTTTATGAACAAGGCCATGGATATAGCAAAGGGAATTGAACTGGAGCGCCTGGAGATTGAAATAATGAGATTTGATTATGGATTTTTGGTGATGAAATTCATAATGAGGTATGTGGAATTAAGGGAAGTAATTGACAATGGAAACCGTGAAATCGCCGAAGAGATCTTCCAAGATACAGAGGATCTGAGGGATAGATTAATTAAAATAACGAAACCGCTTGAAGAAATGAAGTATGAGTGCCCATGGTATGAAAACGCTTTCAAGGCAACATGGCATGCCGCAACCTATGAAGAGTTACGGCAAAGCATGCTCTAGGATAAAAGCCTCATCAAAAACAATATATCCTGCCGCCAATTCAATGAAGGCTGGAGATGGGGACAGGTCTGATATATGGGGTTATGTGCGGGGACAGGTCTGATTTTCTGGGGACAGGTTTGATTTTTTCTGGGGACAGGTTTGATTTTTCCTGGGGACAGGTTTGATTTTTCGGTGGGGACAGGTCTGTTATATGGTTTATGTGTGGGGACAGGTCTGGTGTATGGGAATCTTCAGGGTTATTTCATTAGTGTGGATATTTGCAGATTATCTGTTCAAGTTAAATATGGGAAGGAGAGTGCTAAAAAAGGCACTATCAGGCATGTTATAATCATCTTATGATTAATCGAATAATCTATGGAGTATCCAGAAGACAAAATACCGAAAAATGTCTGAGTGAAGTTAATTCTTTTCTCAGACATGGTAACGGAGAAAACCTGATTATTATTGTTCCGGAACAATTCTCGTCGTTTTATGAAAAACTGCTAGTAGAAAAGAGTGTGGAAAGAGGTAGTCTGCAGGCAGAGATACTGACATTTAAAAGACTCGCTTACAGGGTATTTGCACAAAATCTTAGTCCAAGGCGCAATTATATTGACAAAGCGGGCAAGGGTATGATGATGTTCGACGTGGTTTCGGAATTGTCGGAAGGATTGCAGGCTTTTGAAAAAGCGGGCAGGTATCCGGCATTTGCAGGCGAAATCATCAAGCTGATAAGCGAATTCAAAAGATATGGGATAGAGCCTGACAAACTTAGAGAGACAGCCGGTCAATCAAATTCAAAACTTCTGGAATCCAAATTGGCGGAACTCGCTTTGATTT
Organism: Clostridia bacterium; assembly: GCA_046484775.1. Lineage (GTDB taxonomy): Bacteria > Bacillota > Clostridia > DUPQ01 > DUPQ01 > JAFGQE01. The sequence goes on from JAWOIG010000157.1 coordinate 2,281, forward strand.
ATGAAGAATATGAAAAAAGGCTTGAGGTTGGAGGATATAACGATGCGGATGACGATATTGAAGGCCTTGCACATGAATTGAGATCTTTTGAGGGTCTTGGCAGATGCATCATATGGTTTGACGGATTCGATGGATTTACGCCGGCCGAACTGAATGTAATCAAAGTGTTGATGGAAAAAGCGCGGGCTGTCAGTACGATTTTGTGTTGCAGGGGCATAAAGGATTATGGCGATACCGATGTATTTCATCCCGTGGTTGAAACGGCAGGTAAAATAATCGGCGCGGCACGTGTCCTTGGGATTAATACCGAAGAGGTTGAAGTTCCGCCGATTAAGCCTGAAGAGAGCGGTATCCCAGCTGACCTTGAGTTCCTTTCTTCGAATTATTTTGATTATTCGTGCAAATCCTTCAATGGTGTTTCAAGTTCCATAAACATATACAAAGCAGGGACAGTATATGAGGAAGTTGAAAGGTGCGCTCTTGAAATCATGACCCGGGTGCGTTCTAACAAAATGAAATATGGCGACATATGTGTTGTTTCCGGTTTGTATGAAGAATATAGGAACTATATCGAAGCGGTCCTTTCAAAGTATGATATACCGGTGTTCCTTGACGAAAAAAGGCTGATATCAAAACACCCGATTGCCGTATATCTTCTTGCTTTGCTTGATATATATATTGACAAATATAGCTACGAATCTGTATTTGGCTTTCTTAAATCGTCATATACAGACATACCCGGTGAGGATATATTTGAACTGGAGAATTATGTGCTGCAATGGAATATAAAGGGAGTCGGCATGTGGACCGGTGATGATTGGGATTTCTATGTCGCCGGAACAGGGCAATCTGAAAGCCTTAAATCAATAAATTCCACCCGGCGAAAGATAATCGGAATGCTTTCAGGTTTATTTGAAGAGTTCAAATACGGTATGCGTGCAGATGAGTTTGTGAAGAATATGTTTGGATTCATGGTGCGAAACAATGTGTTTGAAAGAATAAAGCAAGATTCAATGGAAGCCGCTTTCGAAGGCAGGCTTGACTATTCCGATGAGCTGAGGCAAAGCTGGAATGTGCTGATGGATATCTTCGACCAGATAAACACAATTTCAGGGGAGAAAAAGCAGACGATCGAGAAATACAGGGCATTCATCGAAATTGCGCTTTCACAAAAAAGAATAGGCCTTATACCCCCGGGAAATGACGCGGTGTTTGCCGGCAAGGTTGCAAATGCATTCGGAAACAATATAAAAATGCTTATAATTATCGGAACCAACGACCCCGGATTCCCCGAATCAGCGGTAAACGAAGGTTTATTGACGGATAGGGACAGGCTTGAAATAAAGAAAACAGGACTTGAAATAGCGGATGACACAAAAACGGCTGCGTTAAGCAGCCAGATTGATATATACAATCTCCTCGGATTGCCTTCCGAATCAATTTATATTAGTTATTCAACTTCCGCCTCCGATGGAAGCGCAAGAAGAAAATCAGGATTCATTGACAGAATCACAGATCTATTTCCGGATCTGACCGAGCAAATCGATGAAGATATTGATCCCGGAGAATATATACTTACTCCTATTTCCGGACTGACGGCTGTCAGCCTTGGCATTAACAAGGGGACTGACCTTGAAAGATGGTATGCAGAAAATGAATTCGGCAAACATAATGTCGTGCTGCAAGAATCGCTTGAAGAGATTGAGTTTCCGGAAATAACACGGAAATTATACGGGGAATTGATTGAGACAAGTCCGACGGGGCTTGAAGCATATGCGGAGTGTCCGTTCAAGTTTTTTGCAAAAAACGCTCTCAGGGCCGAACCAAGGGCGGCGTATGGAGTTTCGCCTCCCGATGTCGGAAGCATACTGCATGACCTTTTAAAGCACCTGGTGTATGAATTTAGCGAAAGAAAACAATTCGATTATTCGGAATGCATGGAGTCAGCGGAAAGGGTATATTCGGGGTTGAAACTGAGAAAGGTTTTCAGCAGAGACAAGCGCAGGGAATATCTTGGCGGCAGGATTGTCAAAAGAGCGGTTGATTCATATATGATTCTTAGAAATCAGATAATTACCGGGAGCTTCAAACCGGTTGAGTTTGAGGCTGCATTTGGAAGAAACAAACAAATCCAGGCACCTTGTTTCATCGCAGGCGAATCAAGAATTTATTTAAAGGGCAGGATCGACAGGGTTGACGCCGCCATTGTAAATGACAGGGAATATTTCAGGATCATAGACTACAAGTCCTCCGGCAAGATGATGAAACTATACAGGATAAACGAAGGCCTCGACATACAGCTTGCGGCATACCTGATGGCATATAAAGATCATAGCGGAACAAATCCGGCGGGAATGTATTATTTTGCCGCCGAAAAACCTATGGTTAAGATTTCCTATGGAAAAGGTTACGATGATATAGACGCGAATATATTTAGCGAAGGGAAATTGGAAGGCTATACGCTTGGTGAAATGGACATAATAAAGGCTATGGATGCGGATTTTAAAGATCAAAGCATAAATATCCCGGTTAAGGCCAAAGCCGATGGGTCATTGTCGCTCAAGGTCATGTCCTGTGAGCAAATAGAGACAATGATTGGGCGTGTAGGGGAGATTGTCGTTGAAAATGCAAAAAAAATCTTTGAGGGCCAGTACAAGGCAGAACCGGTGAATATAAAAAAATACAGGGCATGCCTGTATTGTGAATATAAAAGCATATGCGGATTCGATGACAGAAAACCCGGTTGCAACCTTAGGTATATAAGGGAGATAAAGGATGAAGACGTAGTTTGGGGAAAAAAATGAATGATGTTAAATATACAACCGAACAAGAAATGGCGATAACTCTGAGG
>JAWOIG010000162.1:0-7275 GCA_046484775.1 Clostridia bacterium
GAGATTGAGGGGAAATCGGCCGAGTGGATGGAGAAGGTGAGCGACGAACAATACATGGCCCAACCGGTCAACAAGTGATCCGAAAAGGCTAATCCATAAGGACTAAAATTATCGCAAATATGATTCAATTAGATGCATTGAAACTTAAGATCCAGACATTTCTTTTAACTCCACTGTAAGATAAAAATTAAATCAAATCTATTCTCAATGCCGTTTCCTTAACAGGTAGTTTTGTACTCGAAGGAGAATCGTTTTTCTTTAAGCCTATGTTTTCTTGGGAATTTTCTATTTGGACGGACGGATGACGTATTTTGAATGAAAATAGTTCGAAGTTGTTCGACAAGCGCAGCCATTATTCCGATGTTGCGAAGCTTTGCATAAACGAAAAAAACGCTTTGTTTTTTAAAACCCGACGCGGCGCCCAAGTCGGGGACCTGTTTATGAGTCTGATCCTACCTGCCAACTGGCTGGTGTCAACCCCTTGGATTACCTGACCTGTTGTTGAAAATGCCGGGAAACTGAAGGAATCTTTTGAAGATTACCTGCCTTGGAAATACCCCTGATCCTCAGCCGTGTTATCCGTAATCAACCCGCTGTGTCACGGGGCCGTCGTATGGTTATGCCCTCTACCATAATTGTTTTCAGCCGAAGCAACCATGCAGGTGAAGTTTGCCCTGAAAACCACCCGGCATCCGCAGGATTTAGCAGATGCCGGCATGTCCGAATCAAAAATATCGGCTGCGCACGCTCACCGGAAAGACACAATCTTAGTACATGTCAACACAAATAAGGGAATAAATATCATTTATATCAGATATACGGTACACGCAAAAGTTTTAAAATTAGTTCCGAAATGTCAGCAGCACTAATCCGAAACTCTTTCTTTTTCCCTGAATTCTCCAGCGTCAATATGCAGACGGCGGAGAATTTTCTGGAGCGAGACTCTTTCAAGCCCGGATAAGCGGGCTGCCTGTGAGATATTTCCGCCGGTGTGTTCAAGCGCCTGCCTTATATAGGTTCGGGTGAAGTCATCCAAAAACCGTTCTTTGGCTTCACGGTAGGTTTCAAAATTTCCTGATGCGCCGGACAGCGCTGTTTTGCCGATTGAATCCATGAGGCGGATCTGTGTGTCCGTAATGACCTGACCGCTGCTGAATACGGCAAGCCTGCGGACAAAATTCAGCAGTTCCCTCACATTGCCGGGCCAGGACCGTTGACTCAGATATTCAAGAGCGTTCGGGGAAAATTCCTTATCTCCGATGCCCATTTCTATGCAGGATTCACGGAGGAAATGCACAGCCAGCAGGGGAATATCCTTTTGCCGTTCGCGAAGGGACGGAATCCGGATGGTAAGAACATTCAGTCGGTAATACAAATCTTCCCTGAATGCGCCAGCGGAAATCAATGATTCGAGCCGCTGATTTGTCGAGGCTAAAATCCTCACATCCACGCGGATATTAACACTTCCGCCCACCGGGCGAATTTCTCTTTCCTGAAGCGCCCGAAGCAGTTTGGGTTGAAGATGAATGGGCATGTCGCCTATTTCGTCCAGATGCAGGCTTGATCCGTCTGCAGCTTGAAAAAGCCCCTGCCGCGCCTTGACTGCTCCGGTAAAAGCGCCTCTGACATGCCCGAACAGCTCGCTTTCCAGAATATTTTCCGAAACTGCCGTGCAGTTGACGCTGACAAGCGGTTTATCCCCTCTTCTGCTCAACCGGTGAATGGCTTTGGCTGCCAATTCTTTACCCACGCCGGATTCGCCCCGAATCAGCACCGTATAGTCGGCAGCCGCCACTGTCTCAATCTCTTTTTGAAGCTGACGCATGGACGGGCTTTCGCCGATCATTTGTTCGAAACGCAGGCACCCTGCCGCCGCCTCTCTCAGACGGTTATTTTCCCGGATCAGCCCTGCGCGTTCCAAGCCTTTTCTCACTGTGCGAAAGAGGATGTCTTGGTCAACAGGTTTTGTCAAAAAGTCATAGGCGCCTTTTTTGACTGCGGCGACCGCCGTCTCTATGGTTCCGAAACCGGTCAGCACAATCACTGTTAAAGAGGGAACAACCGCCAGCGCCTTTTCTAGCAGTTCAAGCCCGTTCATGCACGGCATCCGCATGTCGGTGATCATAATGCCGTAAGGCATGGTTTGGAGCAGTTCCAACGCTTCTTCCCCGTTTTGTTTAACCATGACCGGATTGCCGGGGAATCCTTTTTGAATGAGCCGGGCTATGCCGCGCGCAAAATCCGGTTCATCATCCACCAGCAGAATAGAGACAAAGGATTTAATTTCAGACATCTTCAGCCTCTTCGGTTTTAAGACGGAAGGAAAATACCGCGCCGTCTCTGTTTTCGACTGTAATCTGACCGCCCAAATCCATGACCAGTCCGTAAACAACGGAAAGGCCAAGCCCGGTTCCCCCTCCCGTCTGTTTTGTCGTAAAGAAGGGATCAAACACGCGGTTCAAATTTTCTTCTGCAATACCGGGACCGTTATCCTGAACAGTCAGCACAACTTCGCCTGTTTCCCGTTCATGATGCGCTGAAACGATAATTTTGCCCTGCGTTTCAGAAGTACGGTTTTCCAGAGCATCCAGAGCGTTGATGATGAGATTGGTCAGTATCTGTTCCAGAGCAAAAATCGTTCCTCTGACCGGAGGAAGATCGGGCGGACAGTCAACCGTTATGGAAATTCCTTGTTTTGCGGCTTTGATGCTGAATACTCTGGCAATGAATCCGGCGATCTCTGCAAAATTGACATAAGAAAAAACCTCCGCTTTGGGCTGAGCGAACCGCATCAGATCGCTCAGAACTCTTTGAGCCTGAAGTGTGTGCCGGATAATGATATCCAAATCTTCGGCATGGGGGCTTTTTCCGTCATCCCAAAGAAGACGCGTATAGCAAAGAATCACGCCCAGAGGGTTATTGATTTCATGCGCCAGCCCCGAAGCGAGAAGCCCCAGCGCCACTGCCTTTTCGCTCTGCTGAAACTGCGCGGTCATCTTTTTTTCAAGGGTGTTGTCTCTGGCGTAAACAACGGTTTGCCCAAACGCGTTCCGGGCTTTCAGAGGATAGGCGCGAAGGATAAACGACCTCCTGTCCGGGAGAATGACTTCCCTTTGAATGATCTCTTTGCCGAAGTCCTCCGCCAGTTCCCTCAGTCCGAGAATATCCGCCAGATAGGCGTCGCTACCTGAAATTCCTTCGGCAAGCTGCTTGGCGGATGAATTGTCAAAGACAATTTCTCCTCTGCTGTTCAGCAGAAAAAGCGGGTCTGCAATGCCTTCAAAAATGGATTCCAGATTGGCAGCGTATGCGGCAAGCTGTTTTCGGGCGTCGTGCAGGAGATCTGCAAGCCGTTCAATATCTGCAATCATCTGATCAATCTCATTTCCTTCAGTGGACTCCCGGATAAGAGTTTTATCCGCCTCATCCGGAAATCGGTTTCGCATGACTTCGGTCAATCTGCCGATATTCAAAATCATGATGCGGTCGAAAAAAAAATGATTGACGCCCAGTATTACCAGCGTGCCGAAGCAAAATATCATAACAAATCCAAGCGTTACGCGGCGGATTGCAGCAGATTCTCTTTCCACCGGCATTATCAGGCTGTCGAGGCCCCCGATTTCGCCTTCTTTTCGATAAAAACCTCTTTCATCGCCGTAGCGGTTCAGCAGGACGTTCGGCGCTTCCTGAGGCTGACCATGGCAGACAAGGCAGGGTTTTTCGAATACCGCCGGACGGGCCATCAGAAAATATTTGTCTCCGTCGTTTTCGATAAATTGGCTGTGTATCTGAATGTCGGGGTTATTCTGAAAAAAGCGGATCAGCTGCTGTTCTAGTTCATTGGCGTAAAAGTCGGGATTTCTGGGATCAAGAGCGACCCGGCGATAGGTAAATTGGTTTTTTGCCATGTTCAGATCGGACATGACCATCCGGGTGACATAAGAGGTGGACATTCCTTCCATAATAAACGCCCCTTCAGGAAGCGATTTGTACATCACGGGACGGAGCGTTTCCCTCACATAGGTCTGAACCGCAAGCAAATTTGAAAATACCAGATGCGCCTTCTCTTCTACTTCCGCGGCTATCAGTCCTTTCAGGTAATAGTGAAGCGATAAGCTGAACAGCAGTCCTATTCCAAATAAAAGCACCAAAAGACGGGTGTTGAGGCGGGTTTTCAGAGATGCCTGTTTCATGGGAAAACCTCTGGTGAAAAAAACTTCCACCATAGAAGAACGGCAATGAGCAGTAAGAATGAAAAACCTTCGCCGATGACAATAAACAGTACGATTCGTTTTCCGGACTGGGTCAACTTGAGCCAAAAACGGTCCACAAACCATTTCCATATACGGATAAAGATGTTGGATGACCGGCTGATATCAATATAATTCAGAATACTTCTTGCCCAAAGATCGTATTCGCTTATGTCATCAGCGGAAGGCAAGGGCAGGGTGTTAATGTGAAAAGATATGATGCGGTTTCCGACAGGGCTTTCAGAACTCATGGAAAAATCCATAAGATACTCTTGCCCTGAAAGTGAAAATTTGACGGATTTTCCCGGAACAAATTCATCAAATTTTCCGGAAAGGCTGATGATCTGTTCGGTTCGCTCATGCTCTATTTCGAGATCAAATCCTCCCCTGCTATCATCCGATAACCGGTAAGATTTCACATTCCATTGCGGGCATAATCGGAAAAGAGTTTCCTGCGATGGAAAACAATCGGTCGCCAGGCTATCCGGATAAGAAACAGAGAATTCTCTGAAATACGGCGCTGTCATCGGATAAAAAGCATCGGAACGCATGCTTCCTTAAAGACTCGCAAGGATACATTATAGGATTCTATGCGTTCACGCCATGTTTTTAACAATTTTGCACCCATAACCAGAAGATCGTAACCTCCTTCAGATGCCTCCCGGATTATTTCCACAGCAATGTCTCCCTGCCGCATTCGGGCTTCGAAAGGCACATTCAGGGCTGTGCATCGGCGAGCAAGAGCTTCGAGAGCGGCGTTTCCCTCTTTTATGAGCTCCCTGTTCAGGTGGTCACGGCATTCATTGCGGTTTACCGCATAAATTTCATGAGTGAATTTCTCCAGAAAGGTGCTTTGAACGTACAGCCCAATGATCTTAGACCCGAAGCGCTCCGCCAGTTCAATGGCTTTTTCTTCAGCCCTGAGTGTGTGATTCTCGCCGTCCGTGCAGACCAATATTCGTTTCATTATATATTCTTACTTCTTGAAAAGAATGAAAAAAACCTTCATGATCTAGTCAATCACCTCAAGTCATGAAAATAATTAGATTTGACAACTTTTCAACAATTGTCAAATCGATTTTCACGATAATATTAAGCAGTTAAGCATGGTAGATTGCAAAAACGCTTCAATTATATTCTATCTTATCAAATGGATCAAGCCATAAAATAATAAAAGGACTTATGTTATGAAGACATAATACAAGTCCTTTTCAGGAATTTCAGATATTAACAATGTCCTATTTAACGGTAAACACTTCTGATCCCAGAATCATTACAACCGCCGCCGACAAAGCTGCTTTGCTGATGGCAGCTGCAAAACCGATGATAAAGGCTTTTCCCCCTGCTTTTTTCAAATCGCCGAATGCGATGTTAAGTCCGACCCCCGCAAAACCGATGGCAAAGAAAATTTTCAGCAGGTCTTTTCCCAAAATCGAGGCATGTTCGTTCGTGAAAAATCCGAACTGATTGAGAGTGACCATGATAAAAAAACCTATAATAAAAATGGGAAATTTTTCTTTAATGACCTGAAACACATTGAGCTTCTTTTCATCGCTGCCGCATTTTTGGCTGGGTCTCACAACGTAATAATAGATGGTCCAGATAACAAGCACGGGAATGAAACCTACGCGGACGATATTGATGATGTTGGCTGTCAGAAGCGATTGATGTCCATACCATGTCGCTGCGGCGACAAGCTGCGCTGTATTCAGGATGGCAGTGCCTACCCAAGCGCCGAAAACCGGTTCGCTCATGCCCAATGCTTGACCAATATATGGAAATGTAAAAAGCGCAAGTGTTCCGAAAAGAAGAATGGTGCCGATGGCGTAAAAGAAATCACGGGGCTTAGCATTGACTACGGGTGCCACCGCAACCGCCGCCGATACGCCGCATACGCCCACGCCTGCCGCCATAACTCCCGACAGACCGTTGTCAACATTGCTTCTACTGCCCCAGATAGAAATTAGGATGCAAGTTCCCAGAACAAAACTTATTACCAGCGCCATCCCGATAAAACCTACTCTCAAAACATCCGCCCACATATAATACGCGCCGAGGATAATAATACCGGGTTTGATAATGGGGCGTGCAGCTATAGTTCCTGCCTGAAAAATTTCCGGGATTCCTACGGTATTTCGGATGAGCATTCCCACCAGAAGCAGGATGGCAACATAGGTCATTTGAAATTTGAGCATCGTATCCCCGAAAGAATATTTGAACGGAACCTTTCCTTCGGCAATTACCTGTTCATAATCATCTTTTCCCAATATGGTCGGCTTTTTGGGTTTTTCTTTTAATTCTCCCGATTCAAATGTTGCCATTGCCTGCTTGAATTTTTCATTTTTCTCGGATTGATAAGCATCAAATCCGGGTATGTCTTTGCCGCTTTCCACGATTTTAAGAATAGCATTTACTTCCTTAATATCTTTTGCCCATTTATGAACGGTATGATCCCATTGAAGAGCTAACCATCCGAAAACCATACATAGAATAAGGCCCGGAACCATTTTGGGCAACCCTTTAGCACTATATTCAACGCCGATAGACATGATACTTTCCTCCTTTTGAATTTAAGTGAGTAATAATGGGACAGATATGGCTTTACGATTACTTATCGAATAGCCTTCATTTAAAAAAACATTGACTTGAAAAAATTTGGACCGACAACATTGGTTAAAACCAACGCAACAGTTATCAAAGATATTGCCAATACGATATAATCTTCCTTTCTTTCAGCAGAATCCGACGCTTTAGCCTTTTCTTCCCATTGTTTACATTGATTATTCTGTGACTGATTTTCCATAACACCCTCCTTGTTTAATGTGAACGAGTTGATATTCGATGATGACTTGACCGGTTTCAAATTCTTGTTAGTTGCGTCAACGAATATGCATAAGCGTTTCATAATAAACATATAGCAATAGTAATACCAACTCATAGATAAAATATAACCAATTGAATTTATGTGGTTTATCATCATTGATTTCTGTTTATTGGTGCTAACTGCGTAAGCAATGGCGCTTCC
>JAWOIG010000221.1:0-3230 GCA_046484775.1 Clostridia bacterium
TCTTGTCGCGGGAGAAATGTTCGGACTGCCGGAATACTTTGCCAAAGGGAAGGAAAAGCTTTTGGGCGTCAGGGACCTGTTCATGCGGTGCGGTGCATTGATGGAATATGGCAGCAACACATATACTCCGATCGACACGCTGTGTTTTGCGGAAATGGCATGCCACGTTGTGGATGAAGAGGCAAGGGAAACCGCCTTGTTATGCGAGGAAAGGATGTGGCTTGAAATCGCCTCGCATTACCATCCCGAAACAGCAAGGCTTGCCGGACCGCATTCAAGGGCTTACGCAATCGATATGGTCGGTCATCCCCATCTGTTCTCCGGCCTTGCCTGGTTCGTTTTCGGAGATGCTGTTTTTGCAAACCCCGTTCTCGATCTGTTTGAGCCTCATCAAAGCCAGGTCATGCACGGCGGATTGGAGAACCTCACGCTTCCCAACCTTGCATGGATAATAAACACGGATTATCATTGCCCGGAATACCTGTTCAACCATGCCTTTAATAAGAAGTATCCCTATGAAACCGAATATATGACCGAGTGCATACCGGCCAATATAATAAGCGATGTACCGGATGACATGATGCACGAGTACGGCGGCTGGCGCGGGCGCAATTATACATATATGACTAAAGAATTCGCAATGGGCACGGCCCAGAGCCAGTTCCACGGCGGGGCCCTTTCGGAATCGTTCCACATAACGTACAGGAACAAGCCGGCAAAAAGGCTTCATGATACCGGTGTTATATATTCAAGGTACATATTCAACGACAAGCTCCCGGTTCGGGACAATGAATATAAGATTTTCGGAAACGTCAATTACATGGGATTCAGGGACGAGGGACGAAAGATATGCATTCAGGACCGGGGTGCGGCTATAGTCGCATACAAACCCAAGCAGTATGAACGCGCCGAGGTCCAAAGCGCCAGACTGTGCATAATGATTCCGGTTCACTTTTTTGACGACTTGAGATTGTATACTGACAACGGGGAAATAAAGGAATTCCCTTATTCGTCAGCAAAATGCGAAACCATATATATAAATGTATACAAGTCTTTCTTTGCCATTATTCCACTCGAGGCAACGGATCTTGGCCGCAAGGATTATATAAGGATAGAAAAGAACGCCGAACATATAATGATTTCAATCTATAATTACGAGGGTGAGGTCCGGGAATTTGGCGAGAAGGAAATCATTCTGGCGAAAAACGGCTTTGTTTGTGTAGCCGGGGATGAATTCACGGGCATGCCGGAATTCATGGAGTATGCAAGGGACCACCGCCTGAGGGATATAATGGAAAGGCAGGAGGGCGCCTGGTCAAGGAAAATATTGTTTGGCAACAGGGAAACTGAAATGTGCCTTATGTTCAGCCCTCTCACGGAAGGGGTGTTTGTCAATACCGTTGACAGAAGGCCCGTAGGAATGAATGTCATAAAGGCCGATGGCATCGATCCGGCGGACATACCGTTCATATAAGGGCATATATGCGGCATGCCTGCAAATCATAGGTCATTGAAACAATGGTTTATGGAAAAGTATTTGTCGGGAGTTTTATTTGGAATGAAGAAAGTAAATATTGTCGACCTCGGGCTGATGGGTTATGGCGAAGCCCTGGAAATCCAGAGGAAACTGAGGGACAGGAGAATTGAAAATACGATAGGCGACACGTTGCTTTTGGTTGAACACAAGCCCGTTCTTACCATGGGAAGAAGAGGAAGCAATGAAAACGTAGTCGCCACGGACCTTATGCTCAGGGAAAACGGAATTGATATACACTGGGTTGAAAGGGGAGGAGATGTTACTTACCATGGCCCCGGCCAGCTTGTGGTTTACCCGATATTCAACCTGACCGGATATGGCAGGGACATACACAGGTTCGTGGATAATCTTCAAAATGCAATAATTCGGGTCCTGGACGAAGGGTTCGGCATAAAGGCGAAAAAAGAGGACGGTACGCATACGGGGGTTTATGTGGACGATAACAAAATTGCCGCAATAGGCCTGGCAATCAGAAAATGGGTGTCGATGCACGGCTTTGCATTCAATATAAACACGGACCTGTCTCATTTCAGGTGGATAGTGCCCTGCGGTCTTTCGGACAGAGGCGTCACATCAATCAAGGAACTGACCGGGAGGGAAGCGGATTTCGGGCATGTAAAAAATATGGTGGTGGCCGCCATGGAAGACATATACGGATTTGAACCGATATATATAAAAATTGAAAGTCTGGTGGAATGAATGGATAAAAAGCCTGAATGGCTCCATGTTCGTATTCATGCCGGAAGCGAATACAGGGAAGTCCGCGGGATTCTGGAAAAATACAAATTGAACACGGTCTGCGACGAGGCCCTTTGCCCCAACCGGGGCAAATGTTTCCATGCGGGAACCGCAACCTTCATGATTCTTGGGAAAAACTGCACCCGCAACTGCAGGTTCTGCAATGTGACCAGCGGGGGACCCGAACCGGTCGACGCCGCGGAGCCTTTGAATATTGCGTTGGCGGTCAGGGATCTGAAATTGAATTATGTGGTCATCACATCAGTAACCAGGGACGACCTAGATGACGGCGGAGCATTTCATTTCGCAGCCGTGGTCGAGGAAATCAGGAGAATGAACCCGAAGACCCGGATTGAGGTTCTTATTCCGGATTTTCGGGGAGATATCGCAGCGCTTGAAAAAATTACCGTATCGAAACCGGATGTCATAGGGCACAACATCGAGACGGTACCTTCATTATACAGTTCCGTGAGGCCTGAGGCCGAATATACTCAATCGCTGAATGTGCTTTCAAATGTCAAAAAGCTATTTCCCGGAGGCAGGACCAAATCGGGCATAATGGTAGGGCTTGGAGAAACCGAGACCGAGGTTGCCGCTGTAATGAAGGACTTGCGGCGACATGGATGCGATTTCCTTACCGTCGGACAATATCTGGCACCAAGCAAGCTCCACATACCTGTCGTAGAATACATCACGCCGGACCAATTTAAACATTATGAAGAAATCGCATACGATATGGGATTTCTGCACGTGGCCAGCGCACCGCTTGTCCGATCGTCCTACCTCGCCCATGATGCTTATAATCGTACCGCAGAAAAGCAAGGATAAAAGTCGAGGAACGATACCGCAGAAAAGCAAGGATAAAAGTCGAGGAACGGTACCGCAGAAAAGCAAGGATAAAAGTCGAGGAACGATGCGACAGTCAAATCCGCAGCAGCAACCGAAGGACGTTCCG
>JAWOIG010000067.1:0-18951 GCA_046484775.1 Clostridia bacterium
GTTCCAGACATGCCTCGACAAGCGCCTCCTGATTATAGACATGCCTCAGCACAAGTATTTCTATGTCACGCGGCAGCCTCCCGGAATCCACCGGAGTCACCCCGTCATTGGAAAAAACCGCATTTGTCTCCACAACGGCGCCAAGGGGAATTCCACCATGGCTTCCATTGTTCGGCATATTGACATTGGACAGGGTCGTCCCGCCTCCGGCAAGGCATTTGATAAGCGAAACCGCATCCTCTCCCGTATCAACCAGGCTGACCGGCTCCTCGCCCGCCATGATGCGAATTGATCTTTCCATTCGTTCAATTCGGTCGTTCTTCCTCCATTCGACGGGTGTCAGCGAGAATTGCCACTTGCTCGCTTCCTCCGGCGTCTTCAGGTACCAGCCGGGACAGAATTCCGCAAGATGCCTGTCGCCTGCAGCCGCAATCAGGCCGTACCGCCTGAACAAATCAAACTTGACCCTGTTGCCTGATGAAAAAAAGCTGCTGTCCCAGGTTCCGTCAATGCAATAGCCTTTTTCAAAATGCTTCTCCGAAAAATTCCGGTAAAGGGGAATCAGGTCGTTATCCTTATAATAAGCCCTGTCGATCCATGTGAAATGATTGATTCCGAGCACATTGACCTCAATGTCGTTTTTTGCGGCATCCTCTGCAATCCCCATTTCCCTCAGCATTGCGGCCAGAAGCCGCCGGGTTCCAAAAACCTCGTGGCAGCATCCGAATGCCTTTATTCCGGGAAACACCTTGTAAAGCGTCCCGGTCAGCGTAGTCATAGGATTGGAAAAATTAATGACGAAAGCCTCCGGGCAGTGTTGCCTTATCATTTGCGCAAACAATGCGTATGCAGGAACAGCCCTGGCTGTCCTCATCATGCCCCCGGGACCGACCGTGTCCCCCACCGACTGGTATATCCCGAATTTTTCCGGAAGATGGACATCGGAATCCATGTCGTCGAAAGTTCCCGGCAGGATCGAAATAAGCACGAAGTCCGCTCCCTGCAGAGCTTCTCCAAGGCTTCCGACAGCCTTGTATTTCCATTCGGACACCGCTCCCGGGACCTTGCCGTACATATTTCCGATTTTTTCATTGACCAGCGCCGCCTGATGGTCCGTGTCGTAAAGCCTAACGGTCCCGCACAGCTCCTTTTCCAGAGCCAGGTCGTTCATGAGGTTCCTGGCCCATGCCCTGGAGCCTCCGCCGATATATGCAATATCAATATTCTTCATCAGGCATACCCCCGCCTGAAAATTATATCATAAAAAAACCGGCCGCCGGCCGGTCAGTTCCTTTGTTTGCATAATCTTCATGCTTCTTTTTGTGCTTCTTTTTGTGCTTCTTTTTTCGATTTCCTGCAGTCCGTGATTTCCCTGATGAAATCCCATGCCGTGACCAAAAGCATGAACAATACCAAAAGCCGCATCAGATTATATGTATTGCCAGCAGGTACGCCTTCCTTCAAAGCCATCGGAAATATCAGCAGCAGGAATATGATCAGGGCCGCCGTCTGGATTCCTCCCGCGGCAACCCTGAGCAGCGGCTCATCCCGGAAGAACCTGATACCGTACATTATGCCGTCTATTCCGGCAAGGATGAATGCCAGGCCCAGGATATACTTTGGAAGAACAGCTACATATATGCACAGTATCGGTCCCTCTATGCCCCGTGCGATTCTACCCGCGAACAGCGCGGCAAGCCCGAATACAAGTATGACGGCAACATATGCCGCCAATCCCCATATGGATGGCTTTTTATTAACTTTTGCTTTTTTATTATCTTCTTCCATTCGCACCTCCAATGAAACTATACCCCAGTTTGCATCCAATCAAAATAAATATGCAAAAACCTTTTGTTCGCTGATGACGCCTGCCGTCAATACTCCCGTACGTCCCCGGATCTTGTCCCGGCGGGCTTAACCGGGCCCACGCCCATATATTCTTCTAAGATGCGCATGCATCCTGGCAATGTTTTTATCCCCTCCGCCATATGAAGGCGGGATACCGCCGGGTTCGCCTTTTCCCTCAAGACTGTATTTCAAGCCTTCCAGAAGCTCCATCAGTAATCCGAGTTCTCCGCATACGCCGTCGCCGAGCCCCTCTTCCTCTGAAAGAAGGACCAGGTCGAAGAGGCAGTGGTTGAAGTCCCTGAGTTCCTTGATCGCAAGCAAATGGCGCTCATCCCAATCCTTTCCGGCCTTGCTTCCGGTCTTGCCGCCGATGCTTCCCGTGATGAAGTCAATGTCATTGAATATGGGTATTATTCTTCTCTTTATGCTTTCAAGGCTGCCGTGTCCGCCCCCCTCCACCGCTTCCCTCAGCGCCTTCAGACTGCCTATTGTCTGCTCCATTATGAAAATCGTCCGTTTCCTCAACATCGACCTGTAGAAAAACAGTGAAAAAATGAAGTTTACCGCAATGGCGATAAGTATACCCGTGCCCAGCGATATGAGCCTGAGCTCAAGCGTCAGGGCCATGCTGGGCTCCCCTGAGGAGGCATACTGGATGAACTGTGTCATGTATATCGATGTGAACACTGCGATTACCGACATGCTTCTCCAGTTCATCCTGAGGGTAATGTAAAGTACGACCGCCACCGACAGCGGCACCGTTATGAAATTGACCCCTCCGGCCATGACTATGGCTGCAGTCGTCGCTCCTCCTATCGCCGATGCCGTCAGCTGTTCGAATCCCTTCTTCAATCCCGCCGCGTTCACAGGCTCGAGCGTCAGCATGATTCCAAACAACAGCGATATCATGTCCCTGCCTATGAAGGTGCTTCCGTTGAAAACCACATACCCGCACAATATTGCGAAAAAGCTTTTGATTATAAACAAAGGGGTATCAAACAGCATCGCTTCCCTGGTCGGCAGAATGGCTTTCATTATTCTCTTCATTTTCAGACAGCCTCCTCTATTCCGGTTTCCTCCGGTACTTTCTCTTGACAAGAATTATCCCTGCAACCATTGCCAGGGAATACAGAGCCAGTCCGATGAACGTCCACAGGTAGTATATTCCGTTTCCGGTCACCTCCGCCATCGTGGCAAGATTGAGTATCATCATAAGGATTATTCCGGCGGCTGCAGCGATACCGCTGCCGATGACTATGTTTTCAGGGACATGGGTGCGCCCGTCGGGGTCGAGCTCTTTCAGCAAAGCCATTCCCGTGGTTATCGTCCCTGTCCATGTTCCATAAATCGTTACCATGTGCTCAATGGTATCTTTCTTGTACACCCATCTGCTCATGTAATATGAATAGAAGATCATGAACACCCCTCCGACCGTTGTCAGCACCATGACAGGACCGAAGTACCTTCCGAGGACCGCAATCGACACTGCGGATATCGATGCCGTAATCATTAGGTCGAACAATGTGGACGATATGCGCTGCAGCATGAAATTGTCGGCGTAGTGCTGCCTGACGATATTCTTTTTTTTCAACATATCCAGAAGTTTCCTTATCCCCATTGCAAAAATGGCGCCCCACAGGAAATTGAAACCCCAGAGCAACCCGGACAGCGTTTGACCGAAGGTTCCAAGCGGCTCGATCAACGTCGACAATCCAAGCATGAATGCATATGTCAGGGCGTATGTGACGCCGATAAGAACGAATTGTATCGCCAGCTCATCCATATATATGGATTTTTTTATTTTAATCGTGTGCTCCTCGGTGTCCGGGGACAGGCCGTCCACCTTGTCGAGGTCCGGACGCACTTCCCTCATCCTGACTTTCTTGCTCTTTCTCACCAGGAAATTCATGAACGGCACACCGCCGATAAGCGCCCAAAGAAATCCGATGGTCGCTACCGAAAGCCCGACGTTCCCTCCGTCGGTAAAGCCGATTTCCTCCCATTGCAGGCCGATCGACACAGCCTGCCCGGGGCCTTGCGCGAATCCAAGAGGCAGTAGCATTCCCATGCTCTTGAAAAGATCCGGGTAAAATAGCGCCGCAAGAGCCAGCGATACGGCAAGGCCCACTATGCCCTGCACAGCATATGTTGTCACGGTAAAGAATCCGGTGTTGATTATGTCCTCGCTCTTTTTATTCATTCGCTCTTTCAGCCCGAGTGCAATGAATCCAAGCGCCAGCATGTGGTATACCGCCTTGGTCAGCAGGTCCCTGTCAAATGGAATCAGTTTCAAAACGTCGGGTCCAAGCACCAGGCCCATCAGGCCGGCGAGTATCGATAGCGGAATCAAGTGCTTCCTGAACAGTTTGAAACTGTTCTTGACAAGCAGCGCCGCCCCCATCAGCACAAATAAAAAAACAAACTGCAGCAATCCTTCCCAACCATTGTTCATTGCACACCCCCGATAATCATAAAATACGGCAAACAGGAACCGTTGCTTCAATGATACCACCAAACTGCCGATTGATTAAATTAAATTTATCATCAGGTACTATTATCAGCCTTTATTTTATCAATCTCCTCCGTCTGTGCTTTTCGTCAAATCATCCCCGGGATACTTCGGCAGGAATTATGTTGCCATTGCAGTTGAACGGGAGTATAATGACCATACAAATATATATTGCCCGGAGGCAATGATTATCCGCCAGTATTTGGGCGCTTTGACGGATATGAGCCAGTAGCGCAACCGACCGTCCTGCCGACCCTTTGCAGCGATGCGTCGAAGGGTTTTTTTATTGGGGTGCAAGAAGTTGAAAGGAGAAAGTGTAATGAAAAAGGCAATTATGGGTTTTTTGTGCGTTGCCCTTCTCCTGTCGGTTCCCGCATCGGCATCATCCCCTGTTATAAAGGATGGGGAAGCAAGGATTATGCCGGTTAATGCGGTTATAACCGAGACGGGTTTGTATGCCCGGCAGCACGGCTTCCACAATGCGGGAGGTTATCCTGCCGTTGAAATTAAAATACCGGATTTCTTTGGAAATCCGGTTTTCAGTGATACATTATTCAATCCCGGGGATAACGGGCGGGAACAGATGCGCCTGTTTTACATCGATCTCAATCAGCAACGGAATCGAGGCGGACCCTTCCGCCGTTGCTCCGTCCTCTGATCTGAGCATTTTGTTCCGCTCCCCGAAAGGGGGGCGGGACGCCCTTTAAATTGCGGCGGTTAGCCGTCATTACGTCAATGGCATTGCTTTAGAATGATTCTATTGTCTGTCTTGTAAGCTCCGCCCACCTTCTGAGTCTTTCCGGCTTGAATTTAACCGTATGAAGGTCCTTCATTATGAATTCAATCTCGCATCCCTTTGCAGCCTCAAGCGTTTTTTTCGTGCTATTGATTATCTCGTTCTCGTCGAGAGCTTCCAGACTGATAAGCACGGGACTCGGTTTCCTTGAATAAATATATCGGCCCCTTATGAAGTCCGCCATTATTTCCTCGTCGGAAAAAGGCGACACGGCAACGGTCTTCAGATTCGGTATCTTCGTTATATAGTCCATTCTGTCGTGAAGCGGTTCGCAGCATCCATAGTATATAAGGCCGAAATGTTTGCCATCTTCAGCTGATGGCCAAAGACGAATTCCCCGAACATGGCCGGGGAGACGTGGCTTGTGGGCTGAGACTCGAGCAAGCCCCACATGTCGGTGCTCTTTACAAATTCCCCGTCCTGCCTCAGTTCATGCGTGAACCCCCTTGTTCCCGAACCTATGTAATTGTTTTCATTGTTCATGTTGAGAAGGCCCTCGGCCTCCATCCATTTGACCATCGCAAGCCTGTCGTCATAGAGGAACCGCATGAATTCATGCAGCGCCTCCGGCTGGTCGTACATGTACAACATGAAGTTTTCAAGCCCCAGCAGATATATGGCATGATGGCTCAGACCCATCGTCCACCAATAATCGCCATGTATCCTGACAGGCAGAAACCCGCCGAATATATCCTCCAGCTCGCTTTTTCTTTTTAGAGTGGCTTCCCTATCGACGCTGTATTCCCTGTGCCTCAGTTTATGGAAATCCCTTTCGAGGTTCTTGATCGGATAGTCGATGTCCATTCCCCAATGTTTGCCATCGCTGTCCTCCGATCTCTTTACATTGATATCCACACCGCAGCCGCTTTCACAAATATTCCATTTTATCTTGTAAAAGGGATCGATTACGGAGTCATCGCCGATGAACTCATACTGAAAGAAATCCTGCCTGAACACCAGTTCGATTCCCCTGGCCTTTTCATCCCTGCACTGCAATTCCGATTCCAGTCCCAGCTCCTCATATATCCCGTATGGTTCGCCCAGCACCATGGGTTCGCCCTTCATTTCATTATGCCTGTACCATCTCCTGATCTTATCCAGGTTGATTTCCGAAGAAGCGTATTCCATCTTTATCTTGGCACAATCCCTCAGAATCATAGTGTCATGCCTGTCCATCGGTACCCCCCGCAATCCCGAGCACACATGCCGCATGGAAGCCTGCCGGGCGAAACCGCCTTGCGCCCAAGGTCATCCGCATATTTATGTCAATCGTACTTGCCATATTTCAATCCCGTTTCGAAAAACGCCCGGATGTTCTCAATCGGGCTGCCGTCCCTTATCGAATCGCTTGTGCCGAGAATATATCCGCCGCCCTTCCCAAGGATCTCGCATGCATACCTCGTCTGTTCAACCACCTCGTCGGCCGTACCGTACCTCATCCTCACGCAATCCACATATCCGCTCAGAATGACCCTGCCCCCCATTATCCTCTTTATTTCCTCAGCGTCCACATCCCCTGCGGGCGGCGGGCAAAGCGTTGTGATCATGTCCATTCCGGTCCCTGTGAAGTCGGCGGCAAGCGGCATTATCTTCCCGTCGTCGTAGAAATGCATGTACCCTCCGTATGAATGCACGATCCCGACATCCTCCCGGATTCTGTCAAGAAAAAGCTCCCTGTACATCGCCGGGGACCATCCCGCGCTCAGGCTTGCATTGAACCATGCCTCGAATATTATCCTGCCGCCGTTCTCAAGCGTATGAACGAGCTGTTCCTTATAATAAGAGTGGAACATGTCGAGTATGTCGACCAGGAGCTCCCTGTCGTCATAATACAGCATCAGCGCATTCACCAGACCCAATGAATTCACGAGCATATCGTCGACTCCCGCGCAGATGCGGTGATGGACTATGCCTTCTTCCCCCACCTCGTCCACCGTCTTTAAAAAATGAGGTTCGGGGAAATACTTCCTGTCCATCATAAGATACCGGACTTTCTCCATGTCCGACCTGTCTTTTATCAGCGGTTCGACCAGATGGGGGTTTGGCATTATCCCGTATGTTCTGTCGTTCTTATCGGGTACTGCCATTATTTCCCTCAGAACGCCTGCCGGAGTCCTGAAGATTTTACTTACATATGTCTTGCCGTCCCCCGCCTTTTTCTCTTTTTTGATTTCCAGCGAGACATTTTTCAGATACCCTGCTTTGCCGGCCTCTTCCATATGCTCATATGTTTCGGAAAAATGAAACGGAAAACCGCAGTCGGTCCAGATTATCGGGTCAAAATCGATTTCTTTCTTAATCTCAAGATGAGTCTTGCCCTGCTCAAGGAGCCAGGCCCACATCCTTGGAGCTATGGGAATCCTGTCGGGCATCCGGCCTTCCAGAACCGCCATATGTCTTTCTTTCGAAGTCATAGCCATATGAAGAACCCCCTGCGGAAATTTATACGAACATTATACATTAATGCATGAAGCGCGCGGTTGACATATTTGATGATTTTATGGAAACGTTTGATATATTTTCTTATTTTTTATTATAGAATTCCCTGAGTGCGAGTGCGGTTTTCTTTATCCGCGAATCTATTATCCCGCCGAAGAGCAAATGCCCCGCGCTCCCAAAGATAGAATCATACTCCATCGAAAGCTCCATCGAGACAGGTTTGCCGTCCATCAACAAATACCTGAACAGCGCCCTTTCAAATGGAAAAAAGTTTTGCTTACCCGACTTTGAAAGACCCAGTACTACTTCCTTTCCTTCTTCCCAGCCTATGACCTCTTCGTCAAGTTTCTGAGGAAACACTCGTCTGGTTGCGCCGAGCCCTTTCTTTCGTTCGGTCAGGAAGCTCATTGATGCGACGCCCGGAACATATCTCGGGGCCAGGGACAGGTCCTTCAGCTTTTCCCATGCCTCTTCCCGGCTGCAATCAAGCAAAACGGAATGCACCGACTTATATTTCATATTATACTTCTTTCCATATTATGACGATGCCCTTTCCTTCGCCCGGCATCCGGGCACCGGATATTCATCATACCGGCTTTTGGGTACTGCAGACTGTATTCCACTTGTTCCGATTATATCATGCCGGTCCCGTGCTTATACCTTGAGTAGGTTTTCTTGTAAGGCGACCTGCCGGTGATGATCCTGTTGGCAAGCCCGCCGAATAATTTTGTAAGCGGAACGAGCCTTTTCATGTTCTTCCTGAATATCTTAAGATAATCGCTGTATGAATACCGTTGGAAATCAAGGTCCTTCTGTGCCTTCCGTGTATCAAGCCAATCCAGGAAGCTTGGTTTCAGGGTGAAGCTTTCCTTCCTGATTCCGGGGATTCCTATTGACCTGAGCAATCCGTTGAAAAAATCCCCGTATTTCAGCCTGCATTTGTCGCCTCCGCCAAGGAAATATATATTTCCGTTTTCAATCAGGTTGAGCTTCAGCTTCTCGGCTGCCGTTACCTGCGCAAGGCCGACGTCAGAGTCCAGTATGATTTCTATCCTCGAGTCAAAGTCGATCTCAAAACCGTATGCCAATGTTTTCAGCTTCCATATGCCCTTTGACGGCATTACTGCTCCAAGCCTTGTAATGCAATAAAGATTCAGTCCCGATTTTCTTAGGATATCCTCCGAGAGAACCTTGCTTTCCGTATAATTGTCGACAGGCCTTGGTTCAAGGTCAACCGTTACGGGGGGCTCGAGATGCTGGGTTGGCCCCATCACCGAGCATGAGGAGGAATGTATGAGCGCAGCCTTGTTGCCGTTTTCGATGATCGCCCTGGCGACGTTTGCAGTGCCTCCTGCATTTACCGCAAAGCAAAGCGCCCTGTTGTTGCTTCCGGGAGGTATGATTCCGGCGAGGTGTATAACCGCATCCATTCCGGCTGTCGCTTTCTTCACGTCGTCATATTTGGTTATGTCGCCGAATATGGTCCTGACCGACAGCTTCTTGTATTTTGACGCAGCCTTTTTGGTCCGTTTGTTTTTTCTTTCAAATACAATGATGCTGTGGTTCCGCTTCAAAGCTTCGTCTATGACCGCCCTGCCTATGTTGCCGTATGCGCCGGTAATAAGTATATTCATCCGGAAAGCCTCCCTCCGGATTTAAATATACATCCAAAGTCGATATGAAAATATCATCCAAGGGAACAAACGTTTTCACCCCGGGAGACAATTCGCATTCACCCGTTCGGGGTATCGGCGTCGGTGAGCTTGATCTTGTGCATCAGCTGTACGCGGTTCTTGACGCCCAGCTTCCTGTAAATGTTCTTGATATGTGTCTTGACGGTATTGATTGATATGAACAGTTCCGCCGCTATTTCCTTGTTCGTCTTGCCAAGCACGAGGGATTCGATTATATCGACTTCCCTGTCGCTTATGCTGTACTGTTTGTAGAATTTTTCCGCATATGACATTATGGCCCCTGTCTCGGGCTCATAGTTTATCGTGTAGTGCTTTGTAAGATACATGTATACGCTGACCGCGAACACGGCGTACGCTATGTGCGCTGTCTTGAACGCGCTGTCCGCAAGGAAAAAGAAGTCGATTGTAAAAAACAACGGCATCGGAAGAAAGGAAAAGACAATGCCCTTCAGGAGCTGCCTGTTGCCCTTGACTTCCGTTTTCCTGACATACACAAGCGCCAGCACTGCAGGAACCGCAAGCAGCAGGCTCCCGATTCCAAACAGGCTCATAAGGTTCTTGCCGGCTTCCATGGCCCACTCGCCCTTTGTCAGTATTATTATGATGAACAGGACCGACAACAGAAGAAGCAGGCATATTGCGGCGGTTATGAACTTGCCGAGCCTGTAATTCCTGTCATTGAGCGGCAGCAGGTAAAGTATGTACTTGACCGTCAGGTAAATTACAAATGTAATGACGAAGCTTAAGATTATGGTTACGAAAAGGGCCAGGCTTTCGCTCAATTTTGCGAAAAGCTCTTCGTATGCCGAGGAGTTTACATATGTGAAAAGAAACCCTATCAGAAAAAGGAGGCTCTGCATGTAGAGTACGCCGAGGAAGTGCCATATCGTCCTGTCCTTGGTTCTGTGGTAGAGAATCGTTCCAAGCAGCGTTATGGAGAATATGACGGAAAAAATTATATAGTAAGCAACTTCCGATATAAGTTGAAACAGCATAGGCACCCCCCGTAATAAAATTATTCTATCACAAAAACGATTCGTTTTGTTCACAAGCGGTCAATCGAACAGGTCAATCGAATTTATTGCCGGGTGCCTTTTCCCTGTGTTATGGAAGTTCCGCTGTGATATAATCGAAAAAAAGGGGGTGAACCCAATGATGCTTGATTTTTTTGACTGCAACTGCTGCATAGGGAGGTCCGCCGTCACCAACCCCGGTTCTTTCTATACAACGGATGAGCTGGTTTCAAGAATGGCTGATTACGGCATCGGAAGGGCGCTGATATATCATACGGTAGCCAGGGACCATTTCCCCGCGGAGGGAAATCCGCTTCTGTCCGATATAACCGGCAGGAACCCGTCGCTGTTTCCCGTCTGGGTCGTCATGCCCCACCACACAGGGGAATTCCCCTCCCCTTGCGAGCTTGAGAAGCAGATGAAGCGGAATAAAGTAAAAGCCGTAAGGATATTCCCCTCGGCCGGCAGGCATAACTTCAGCATCAAGCCATATTCGGCGGGGCCGCTTTTGGAGATGCTGGCCCACAACTGCATCCCGTTGTTCGTCGACATCGATGAAATAGGCTGGGATTCGGCGGATTCGCTTCTTGAAACCTATGGGGATCTTCCGGTTGTGCTGTGCAATACGGGCTACCGGAGCGACCGCTGCATATATCCGCTGATGGAAGCCCACGGCAATGTGTATCTTGAGACAAGCCGCTATCTCTCGCACCTGGGAATCGAGGCTCTTTGCAGCAAGGAAGGTTCCGGAAGGATTCTGTTCGGCAGCGGGATGCCTGTTTACACGGGTGCCGGCGCCGTTTTCTACATAAGCAAGCTCATGCTTGACGATAAGGACAAGCAGATGATCGCCTCCGGCAATCTTGAAAGGCTCATTGGTGAAATCAAGCTATGAGCAATATGATAATAGACTGCCACTGCCATCTGGGCCGCTATTTCAACTTCAGCGTACCCGGTCATTCATCGGGCGACATGATACGGGCGATGGACAATATCGGCGTTTCAACGGCCTGTATATCCGCTCATATGACGCTTACCTCCGATATTGAAATCGGAAATGCGGAAATGTTCGGCGCCGTTTCCCTCTTCCCCGGCAGGTTTGTCGGATTCTTCACATTCAATCCGCACTACCCCGGGTTGATGGAGTCTATGATGCCTGAATATTTCAAAAACAAGAGTGTCCGCGGAATAAAGATTCACCAGGGCACTCATCTGACAAATCTGATGAATCCGAATTACAGGGCTTGTTATTCTTTCGCAAATAAATACCGCCTTCCCGTGATGATACACACCTGGGATGGCGAAACGATCGAAAGCATCCATGAGCTGTCGTCCGAATATCCCGGCGCCGTCTTCATCATGGGGCATTTCGGCGCCGTACCTGCTAATATGAAGAAAGCCGCCGGCGTTATAAAATCAAGGAACAATGTCTTTGGCGATACTACATTATCCATGATGATGGAAAGAAACGTCGAATGGCTGACGGAGATTGCCGGTGCGGACAAGGTACTGTATGGAACAGACATGCCGTTTATTGATCCGCGGGCATGCATGGGAAGGATTCTCGGCGCATATATTAGCGGCGCGGACAAGGAAAGGATACTGGGTATGAACATCAGTGGAATTTTGGAGAATGTAAAAGATTATGAAGAATGAAAGCACCTTTTTCGGACTGTCTGCAAGGGAAGAAATCAGGAGGGCCTTGAAAAGCAACGCAGAGGCGGCAAAAACAGCGGCCGCTTTTTTGGAATCCGCCTCATGGTGGATGGAAACACCGTATGACGAACTCAGTAAGCTTCCCTTCACGCCTGAACTGAAGCGTTCCTGGTTCGTGCTGTCGGACGGGAACTGCCCCTTGTGCGGGGATGGCGTCCCGATGTACAACTGGCTTCACGATGCCATGGCCAGACCGTGGAAAATGAAGTGTCCCCACTGCGGGGAGCTTTTTCCAAGGAATGATTTCAAGGCCTACTACGATTCGGGCCTCGATGAAAAAGGTGTATTCAGTCGAAATCTTGCGGATGCTTCCCTTTTGGTCAACGAAACCGGTGGATCATTCGGGGTCGACGACGGCAACGGATGGGTTGACGGGAAAGGAAGGCGGTATCTTTTCATAGCTGCATACCTGGTTTATGCCCGCTGGATCAGACAGATAGTCGACGGCATATACCGGCTTGCTTTTTCCCATGTCCTTACGGAAAATCCCGAATATGCAAGGCGGGCATTCCTGATGCTTGACTCGGTCGCCCGGTTCTTCCCCGATTACGACTACCGTTCACAGGGCGTCATGTACGAGAAGGAGAACTGCTCCGACGGTTATGTGAGTTACTGGGCCAATTCGTCGAGCGAGACAAGGATCCTGGCCATAGCTTACGACCAGATATACGAGTGCATTCGTTCGGATAATGAAATTGCGGCAATTACCGGAAAACCTGTTGACGAGTCCTTTGCCGCGATTGAAAACAGGATACTGCTGGAAGTGCTTGCCAACGGATATAAGATAGAGGCGAATCCGCCCGTGAGCGCCATTACGAACGCAATCATCAGGTCTGTTCTTGATTTTAAGGACGACCGCGACGGAATAATCAGCGAAATAGACGGAATCATCAAAGATGCCACGCTCATTGACGGCCTTTCAGGCGAAAAAGGTCTTTCCGGTTATACAATGATATCGCCCAGGGCGATCGCCGATCTCATATGCCTTTATACAAACACAGACTCAAATTTCATGGGTAAAATTTTGAATCGCCACCCGGTGCTGCTGAAAACCTATAGATTCCATATAGACACCTGGTATGACAATTCATACTACCCCGGAATCGGCGATGCGGCCGCATTCGCCGTACCTACTTATATGTACACGGCCCTATTCATTTCAATCGCAACTGAAAACAACATAATCCACCGGTCGCGGGACTGGTTCGCCCGGGAACTGAGCCGTATCACAGGCGACCCTGATTTCGCAAAGGCCATGTACATCTCATATGGCCGCGACGCTTCCGCCTGCTTTGCCAATGACCTATATATCGAAAATCCGGATGAACTCAGGGATGAGCTTGAAAATTTCATAAGGGAAAACGGCATGGAGCTCCGCCAGGCAAGCATCGATTATTCACAGTGGCGGATTGCCGTTCTCCACACGGGTTCGGGAAGTAACAAGGCGATGGCCGCAATCCCCTATGACTCGGGCGCCAACCACTGCCATCATGACGCGCTAAGCCTGCATCTGTTCGCCAAGGGCTCGAACATGACTCCCGACTTCGGATATCCCCCAGTTAACTACGGCGGTTGGGAAACAAAGGAGGTCGACTGGTACCGGCATCCGTCCTCCCACAATTCAGTTGTCGTGGACGGCCGGGGGCATACCAATCTTCCGGATGGGCGGTTCCTGCGTTATCCGGAATTCGGACGATGCCTTATGCTTTCGTCAGGCTCTTTTGTAAACGCCTCTTACTGCGACGCCAGGGAATATGCCGGAACGGACAGGTACGAACGCCTTGTCGCTTTGGTCGACATATCGGAATCGGACTGTTATTGCCTTGACATATCAAGGACCGACGGAGGACGGGAACATACGAAATTCCTCAGAAGTTCCTTCTCTTCGTTATCCCATGAGGGGCTGGAACCGCTGCCGGGAGGCGTCTATTATCCCGAAACAACCATTATGCGCAATTTTTCAACGGACCCGGATCCCGGGTCAGGCTGGTATGTTGATTTCAGTATCCATGAAGCACCCGGTGAGCCGCCCGAAAAAGAACTCCATCTCAGATACACGGGGCTTACCCCCGGCGTTTCCATCTCCCTGTGCGAATCCTGGGTCGACATCACCAGAATGACTCGATCCGATGATTCCCCCGCCGGCAATCGTGCAGTCTGGATTCCCACGCTGATGGAACAAGCCGCCGGTCCAAGGACCTGTTTTACGGGAATTCTCGAATCCTATGAAGGAAAATCAAACATTGTCTCCGTCACACCGGTCGAAATAACGGCACCCGGAGATTTTGCCCGGGCCGTTTCCGTCGGGCTTGGGAATGGTTTTACCGACGTACTGATATCTAACGACCCAGCGGCTCCCGGCGAGGCTTGTGTTTTGGAATATGGAATAAAAACCGATGCGTTGCTGGCGGTCCTGAGGTTTCGGAACTCGACGCTTGAAAAAGCAACGGTGTGCTCCGGTTCCTATCTGGAGATTGCCGGAATACTCTACTCAAAAGGCACTGATACCGGTTTGATTGAGTTTTTGTGATTTTTGTCAATCCGCCTCCCCCGGAACCTGCTTTCGGGGGATTATTCTTTTTATGGGAAGACCCAATGTAAATATAAATTCGCCATCTTCTATTGCTGCCTGAGCAGGTGTTTCTGGCGCTGTTCCTCAAGCATCATGTCCTTGACCTTCATGAGTCTGGTTATGTTGCCCCTCTCATTCTCGTCAAGCTTCATCGTTATGTATTTTATGGTTTCCTCAAGCTGGGGAATCATAATATATTCAAGGGCGTTCACGCGCCTTCTGGTCTTTTCTATCTCCCTTGCAAGCAGCTGCGCGGTCTTTTCTTTTTCAGCCAGCGACATAAGCACGGGAAACGCCTCGGTCAGATTGAAAACCGCCCCGTCAAGTTCGCCGGATGTGCTGTGAAGGCCGTAGGGATATATATTGGTGTCCCCTTCCTCGACTTCATCGAAATCGAAAACAGGCACCTTCACGGACATTATGTTCTCTTCGGCGACCCTGAGATTTATGCTCTTTTTGGGAAACATAAGGGCTTCCTCAAGGTTCTCAGACTGCATCACCGCCCTGGCTATGACAAAACTTGAGTGGGCGCCGGCCAGCATGGATTCCATCTGCTCCCTGAGCCTGATGTTCTCCTTTACGATGCCGATGAACTTTTTCATAAGCTCATCCCGCTTGTCTTTCAGAAGCTTGTGGCCCCTTCTTGCGGTCTTCAACCGCTTTTTCAGGCGGTTGAGCTCCATCCTGGTGGGGCTGACGTTAATCCTTGCCATCTTCACCCGCCCGTTTCAGGAAGACGTCATAATACTTTTCCAGATTCTCGTCGCTTATCCTCTTCATCTCGCTCCTTGGCAGCAACGTAAGCAGCTCCCAGCCAAGGTCAAGGGTTCTCTCAATCGATCGGTTTTCCGAAAATCCTTGATTTATGTACAGCATCTCGAATTCGTCCGCGAATTTTGCATAGAGTTTGTCCACATCGGTAAGCGCGGCATCGCCGAGAATGATGGCGAGTTCCTTGGCTTCCTTGCCTCTTGAATATGCCGCAAACAATTGGTTCATGCTGTTCTTGTGGTCGTCCCTGGTCTTATCCTTGCCGATGCCCTTGTCCTTGAGCCTTGACAGCGAAGGCATTACGTCTATGGGAGGCATGATGCCCTTCTTGTACATTTCCCTGCTCAGGATTATCTGACCTTCCGTAATATATCCTGTCAGGTCGGGTATCGGATGGGTCTTGTCATCCTCTGGCATAGTCAGTATCGGTATCAGCGTTATGCTTCCATTGTTGCCGAGTTTCCTGCCGGCACGCTCATACATAGTTGCAAGGTCCGTATACAAATATCCGGGATATCCCCTTCTTCCGGGAACTTCCTTCCTGGCGGCGGAAATCTCCCTGAGAGCTTCCGCGTAATATGTTATATCGGTGAGAATGACAAGCACATGCATTTCTTTTTCAAAAGCAAGGTATTCTGCGGCGGTAAGCGCCATCCTCGGAGTGGCTATCCTCTCTATCGGGGGATCATTGGCAAGGTTTATGAACATGACCGCCCTGTCGATCGCCCCGGTGCGCTTGAAGTCCTGCACAAAGAAATCAGCTTCCTCGAAAGTTATTCCCATTGCTGCAAAAACAACGGCGAAATTGGTGTCGGATCCCCTGACCCTGGCTTGGCGCGCTATCTGTGCGGCAAGTTCCGCGTGCGGCAGCCCCGAGCCGGAAAATATGGGGAGTTTCTGCCCCCTTACAAGAGTATTCAGTCCGTCGATTGATGAAATTCCGGTCTGGATGAATTCCGACGGATAGTTCCTTGCGGCGGGATTCATCGGATTTCCGTTGATGTCCATTCTCTTTTCCGCAATTATCGCCGGACCGCCGTCTATCGGGCCGCCCATCCCATCGAATACCCTTCCAAGCATATCGCCCGAAACGGCAAGTTCTATTCCCCGTCCAAGGAACCTGACCTTGCTGTGAGCCAGGTTGATTCCCGCCGCATTGTCGAATAACTGGACAACGGCTTCCGTGCCGTCTATCTCCAGGACCCGGCACATCCTTATTTCGCCGTTCGAGAGCTCAATCTCGCCCAGTTCATTGTACTTTACGTTTTCCACATCCCTGACAATCATCAGGGGACCGGCGACCTCGCTGATAGTCCTGTATTCCTTAAGCATCTTCCCCACCTCCTGAAACAAGCGCCTTTATCTGTTCTTCCATCTCCTGCTCCATAAGGCTGAATTCGGCGGCCACCTTGTCCTGGTCGACAAAGCGGGCCCTTCCTATCTTTTCCCTTACCGGTATGCTGAACAGCCTGTCTATATCTATATTGTTCGCAATCGCCTCACGTCCCATGTAATAGAATTTCATAATTATGGCCAGCATCCTGTGCTGTTTGGCGGGCGCGCAATATGTGTCTATCTCATGCATGGCGTCCTGATAAAGGAAGTCCTCCCTTATCGACCTGGCGGCTTCCAGAGTAAGCCTTTCGCCCTTTGAAAGCGCATCCATCCCCACCAGTCTGACAACCTCCTGGAGGCTCGCCTCTTCCTGAAGCACCCTCATCGCATCGGCCTTTAACTTCGGCATGTCCTTCGAAACGTTTTCCTCGGCCCACTTCGCAATCCTGTCGTTGTAGAGCGAATAGCTGATGAGCCAGTTGATTGCAGGGAAATGCCTGCTGTATGCCAGCTGGGCGTCGAGGCCCCAGAAAACCTTGACAATCCTGAGCGTCGCCTGTGTTACGGGTTCCGACAGGTCTCCGCCGGGAGGCGAAACGGCGCCTATGGCCGTTATGCTTCCCATCCTGCCCTCACTGCCAAGAGCCATTACCTTGCCCGCCCGCTCGTAGAACTGCGCCAGTCTGGAACCCAGGTAAGCGGGATATCCTTCTTCGCCGGGCATTTCCTCGAGCCTGGCCGACATCTCCCTGAGCGCCTCCGCCCAGCGCGACGTCGAGTCCGCTATGATGGCCACATCGTAGCCCATGTCCCTGTAATACTCGGCTATCGTTATTCCCGTGTAAACCGACGCCTCCCGGGCCGCAACCGGCATGTCCGAGGTGTTTGCTATCAGGACAGTCCTTTTCATCAGGGGTTCCCCGCTCCTGGGGTCCTTCAGCTCGGGAAACTCCATCAGAACGTCCGTCATCTCGTTCCCGCGCTCGCCGCAGCCTATATAAACCACGATGTCGGCTGCGGACCATTTGGCAAGCTGATGCTGTACGACGGTCTTGCCGCTGCCGAAGGGTCCGGGAATTGCGGCCATTCCGCCCTTTGCCAGCGGAAACATCGTGTCGATGTTTCTTTGGCCCGTTACAAGGGGCTCGTCAGGCGTGAATTTTTGCTTGTACGGCCTTTGTTTCCTGACCGGCCACTTTTGAAGCATGGTCAGGTTTATCTCTTTTCCGTCACCGTCTTCAAGTACCGCGACCGTCTCGTCGACGGTGTGGCTGCCCCCGGCTATGCTCTTGATCGTACCGCTGATGCCAAACGGCACCATTATTCTGTGCTCTACGAGAACGGTTTCCTGGACTGTGCCGATTATATCGCCGTTTTCGACATAGTCGCCGGGTTTCTTCACAGGCCTGAACTCCCATTTCTTCTCCCTGTCAATACTGTCGACCTCTATGCCGCGGGTTATGTTGCTGCCCGTCATTTCCCTTATCTTTACAAGCGGCCTCTGGATGCCGTCAAAAATATTCTCGATTATTCCGGGGCCAAGCTCGACGCTGAGCGGCATTCCGGTGGATTCCACAGGTTCGCCGGGTCCAAGTCCGGCCGTTTCCTCATATACCTGAATCGAAGCCCTGTCGCCCCTCATCTCGATTAT
Source organism: Clostridia bacterium (assembly GCA_046484775.1). Lineage (GTDB taxonomy): Bacteria > Bacillota > Clostridia > DUPQ01 > DUPQ01 > JAFGQE01. Next base: position 18,345 of record JAWOIG010000067.1, read on the forward strand.
TTCACCTACCAGCCTCTCGTCGGCTTTGCGATAACCGGGCTCGGCCTGTCTACCTTCATCGCATCTGTCGGTACTTCATAAAAGGCGTTGACTTCATTCCGCATTTCCGTGGTCCAGATGGCGAGAAGGGGAAGTCGGAAGACTACAAACCATTCTTTTTTCGCCCTGAATTGCAGCCAACGATTCTCTGCCTGTTAAACAGTTCCCTATTCTACTGGTTTTGGCGGTCTCATGGGGACGGTTTCCATTGTGGGTACGGCGACGTGTACAAGATGCCGCTTGAGCCATCTTTCACAGAATCGGAATCAGCGGCATTTCGGGACTGCCTCTCCGAGCTGATGCGATGTCTCAAAGACAACTCTGAAAGAAAGACAATTCGAACGAAACGAGGCACAATCGAGTATCAGGAGTTCTATCCTAGGCCCACCAAATCGATACTCGACAGAATTGACGGTTTGTTTGCTCGTCATTTTGGTTTCACTGACGAGGAACTCGATTTCATCATCAACTACGACATCAAGTACCGCATGGGCCGCAACGGCGGCGAGGCAGAGGAGGATTGATCATGCCGTTCGTTCCACCATCTGACGACAAGATTCGGTCTGCA
>JAWOIG010000216.1:0-5965 GCA_046484775.1 Clostridia bacterium
TGTGAACTGGCTTATAATCAATATATCTCCATTGACATCCTGTACTGACAGGTTCATTTTATCATTGTGATCCGGGAATATCCTCAGCCTTAGTATTTTACCGGCAAGGTACTCGACATCCTTCATTGCATCGCCGGACCTGATTCCCAGAAGGATGTTTATTCCCTTTCCTATTTTCCCGGATACAACCCCGCCTATTGTTACGGAGCTTTCCGAGACCCTCTGAACCAATGCCCTCATCTTTTCCCGGCCTTTCTGTTCGCCCTGTTTATGTCGATGACCCCGCTCAGTCTCTTGAGTCTTTTGATGACGGTCGAAAGCTGGTCTTTGTTAAGAATGCCCATCTGCAGCTTAATAATTGCATAACCTTCCTTATTCGCCCTGCCTTCCACTGACGTAAGTGATATCGAGGAATCATTCAGGATATTGGTGATTTCATTTAAAAGATTGTTCCTGTCATGTGCTTTGATCACTATTTCGGACTGGTAGTCAGCTGATGTCTTCTCTGCCCACCTTACATCTATTTCGCGTTCTTTGAATTTGGGGTCGTTTATAACATTGACGCAATCCCTTCTGTGAATCGTAACGCCGCGCCCCCTTGTTATATATCCGATTATATCGTCTCCCGGAACCGGATTACAGCATTGCCCGATGGTAACCAGGCAATTGTTTATCCCGCGGACGATAATTCCACGCTCGTCAGTTGTATTTACAGGAATAACCTTTTCTTTCTGCTGCAGTTCCTTTTCTTTCAAAGCAGAGTCATCTGGATTAGCCTTACGGTAAGCCTCCTTGAGTTTTGAGATTATTTTATTCGATGTGATTCCTGAATAGCCTACGGCTCCAAGCGCATCGTCAATGCTCTTGAAATTATAGCGTTTGAGCATATCTTCATAATATTCCGGTTTGAAAAGTTCCGGGAATGACAACCCCTGCCTTTTTAGCTCATGTTCGATCATCTCACGGCCTTTTTCAATGTTTTCATCCCTGTGCTCTTTTTTGAAATACTGCCTGATCTTATTTTTCGCCTGCGTGCTCTTGACTATTTTCAGCCAGTCCCTGCTTGGGCCCTTTGATGATGAAAGAGTGATAATTTCAACTATATCGCCGTTTTCAAGCACATAGCTGATGGGAACCATCTTTCCGTTGATTTTTGCTCCGGTCATCTTGTTGCCTATGGCACTGTGAATTGAATATGCAAAATCTATCGGAGTTGAACCTGCGGGAAGATTGATCACATCACCCTTGGGTGAAAACACAAAAACCTCGTCATCGAAAAGATCTATCTTCAGATTATCATAGAATTCATCGACATCGGCCGTATCCTTTTGCCATTCAATCATTTGCCTCAGCCATGCCAGCTTGTTTTCCATGTCGTCGGTCTTGCTGATTCCCTGCTTGTATTTCCAGTGGGCCGCTATGCCGTATTCTGCAATTCGGTGCATGTCGTGCGTTCTTATCTGGACCTCAAAAGGATGGCCCTGCTTTCCCACGAGGGTGGTATGCAGCGACTGGTACATGTTCGGCTTTGGCATTGCTATATAATCCTTGAATCTACCCGGCACAGGCCTGAACATCTCATGAACCATTCCAAGCGCCGCATAACAATCCTTGATGTTATCGACAATGATCCTTACGGCAAACATATCGAATATTTGTTCTATTGTAGTATTCTGACGTTTCATCTTTGTGTAAATGCTGTACAGGTGCTTGACCCTTCCGTCAATGATACCTTCTATATTCTTTTCCTTTAGATTCTCTTTAATTTCAATGATAATATTATCAATATATTTTTCCCGTTCTTTTCGCTTAACGGCTATCTGCGTGACAAGATTGCGGTATTCCTCGGGATGCAGGTATCGAAACGACAGGTCCTCAAGCTCCCATTTGAATGCAGACATTCCGAGCCTATGGGAAATCGGCGCATATATTTCCATTGTTTCCGTGGCTTTTTCAATTTGCTTTTCACGGGACACATGTGCAAGGGTCCTCATGTTGTGCAGCCTGTCGGATAATTTGATGATGATGACCCTGATATCCTTTGACATCGCCATCAGCATTTTCCTGAGGTTTTCAACCTGCTGTTCCTTCCTCGTGTCAAGCGTAAGCTTGGAAAGCTTGCTGACTCCCTCCACCATGTCGGCTATTTCCTCGCCGAACAGCTCCTTTATCTCGCTGTATTCCGCAGCAGTGTCCTCAATCACGTCATGCATGAGACCCGCGGCTATTGTCTTGGAGTTAAGCTCAAGGTCAGCCAGTATCTTTGCCACTTCGATAGGGTGATTCAGGAAAGGTTCGCCTGAAAGGCGAATCTGGCCCTCGTGGAACTTTTTTGCAACATTATATGCCGATTCAATTAACTCGAAGTTTGAATTCGGATTATATTTTCTGATTTTCTCAATTAATTCCCCAAATGTCTTTTCCATGCCATCCGTTCCATGAATTCAAAGTCATTTATATGACCGAATCCTCCGGTTAATGCGATCCCTATGCTGCCCCATTCTTAATTGAATATGGCCGCATCCCTGAAAATCGTTTCCTTTTGCCATATTCTATCATATCAATCAAAATTCTGAATACTAAATAATTTCAGCAACGCTCTGTGTACCGACGTGTATCCTGATATCAACTATATTTAATTGCAATGATTTTCTCCCCATGTAATCGTTCAATTCAAGGTGGAAGGCTACATCAAATTCTTCATTCCCTCTGATTTTATCAACATATTCCGTTGAATTGAAAAATATACCCTTGATGCAAATACTGCCTTTGTTAATTTTGAAAGACATGTGATTCCTGTCTTTCCCGATTACTCTTATATCTGTCAGGAAAACGCCATGCATTGACAGAAGGGGCCTTTCATTACCTTTGCCATATGGCTCCAACGAATTTAAAAAGCTGTAATTTGCCAATGTAATATCGGCGGGCCCGACAAGGGCATCAATGAAAATCCTAGGCTTGCCCCCTGTTTCAATTCCATTCGAATGGGCATATTCGGCAAGGCACTCACGGAACTCACCGATCCTGCATTCATCCAGTTCCACGCCCGCCGCCATTTTGTGCCCGCCGTATTTCAACAGCATGCAACCGCAGCGCCTGAGGCTTTCTATGAGTGAGAAATCCCCGGTGCTTCTCCCCGACCCGACCGCGATGCCGTCGCTTATGCTAAATATTATTGCAGGCTTATTGTATTCCTCGCATATCTTTGAAGCTACGATACCAATTACCCCCCTGTTGATATCGTGTTCTCCGGCAACTATCACCGGTGAATCCATCAGGTTTTTATCATTCCTCATGATTTCCTTGATTAGGGCGACAACCTTGTTCTGTTCATCCCTTCGCCTGTTGTTCAAAGCCGAAAGAAAAGATGCCATTCCCAATGCCTTTTCATCATCTTTTTCAGTAAGTATATCAAACGCCTTGAGTGGATCCCCCATCCTGCCCGCAGCATTTATCCTGGGGCCCACAATGAATCCAAGTGCATATGACGAAACCTTTCCATAGTCTGAACCTGCCTTTTCAAGCAATGCGCTTATTCCGGTGTTTTCGCCTCTTTCAATAGATTCCAGTCCGTTTTTTACGATAACCCTGTTTTCGCCTGTAAGGGGAACTATGTCCGCGACTGTTCCCAGTGCCGCAAGAGGAAGATATTCCAGGTAATCGTTGCACTTTCCCCATATTTCACACAATGCCTGCACTATTTTAAAGGCTACTCCTGCTCCGGATAGATGCGAAAACGGATATTTATTGTCCGGTCTTGAGCAACAGACAATGGCATCGGCTTCGGGAAGAGTATCAGGAGCCTGATGATGATCGGAAACCAGCACCTTTACATTGTTCTGCTTCAAATATCTGATTTCGTCTATTGCCGAAATTCCGCAATCAGTTGTAATTACAAGATTTATGCCCGATTCAACGATTTGAACGGCTGATTCCATGTTAAGGCCATATCCATCATCAAATCTGTTGGGTATTATTTTGTCGACCAATGCGCCCTGTCTGCTCAGAAAATCAACCATTATGGCTGCCGAGGTAAGGCCATCCGCATCGTAATCCCCATATATGCATATCATATGATTATTTTTAACGGCATTGTCTATCAGATCAACAGCCTTCCCCATGTCATTGAACAAAAAAGGATCATTCAGGAATACTAATGAAGGGTCTAAAAAACAAGGATCATTGACCCAGGGTCTTGCCCGTTTGATTGCATCGGGCAGACTGTTCGAAATATTGCACTTTGAAATTTCAATCCAGACGGAATCAAACATTTTTATCTGTCGACTATGACCCCCACAGGGGCTATTCCTTCCTGGAAATCAGAAGCCGCCGAATATTTACCCCCAAGCACAAGCTCCCCTTCCGAATTTATGAATCCCCAGTTGGTGCCAGGATCAAATTCAGTCTGAACAGCGGCAAATCCTTCGGAAAAACTAAAGGCTTCCGCAAAAACCGGTGAAATTACCAATTCATTCCGCATATTTATATACGCCCACTTGCCCTTCATCGTTGTCCCGATGAAAACCGGTGCAATTCCATCCTTGAACGGTTTAGCGAAACCATATGTGAATTCAATTATAATATTGCCTTCCCGGTCTATGTATCCCCAGTCCTGACGTTCCGGGTCGGCGGTCAGTTTGATGGCGGCAAGTCCCTCGCTGAAATTCCTTGCGTATGTATACCTTGCTTCAATCGCTACATTTCCCTCGGTATCGATGTATCCGGAAACACCGGCCGTACCGACTCCCTCCATATACATTGCCAGACCTTCTGAAAATGAACTTGCCCCTGAAAAGCGCGGCTCGATGACATATTCGCCCGTGTTGTCGATGAACCCCCACAAATCCTCTGTTCCAGGATCGGAGCTCTTTACAGCCGCGAATCCTTCGGAAAACGGCAGGGCGTCCTTGAATTTTCTGTCAAATAGCATAGTTCCCTGTTTGTCTATGAACCACCATGATTCCTTTGTTCCCGCACGGACCATAACCGGAGCGATGCCGTTGACAAATATTCCGACATCATCATAAACAAGGTCTATCAAAACTTCATTTTCCCTGTTGATAAATCCCCACTTGCCATATCCTTCTTCACCCGCTCTGACCGCAAGCATACCGTCGCTCGCCGGAAGAGCCATATGGTAATATGGTTTGACCACCCATTCTCCCCCGGTATCAATATATCCGTATAGGCTTATGGGAACCTTTATGCATCCTGTAAGAACAAATGCCAGTGATACAATCATCACAGCCACAATATTCAATCCAATGTATTTTTTCATCTTTTCAATAACACCTTATAATAAACATTCCGGCCGCCTGCCATGGCAGAAACCGTCCATATGCCTCCATTTTACATCATCAAGCCACTCAAGCTCCAATATTTCGTTGACAAGGGATAGTGTGAATGTCCTGAAATATGTGCTGCATGCATCCGACCTGCCCTTTTCACCTTTGTGAAGCTTCCATCCAAGGTCAATGTGTTCTTCACCGGGGCTTCCAATGAATCCTCCGTCGCAATCAAGAAGAGACATTAGATAAGGATAAAATTTTCCCACTGATTCACGAACTTCTTTCGTGCAAATACCATATTGCCTGCTCAGCGTGACAACCGAGTCTATGACATCCATATCGCCGCAGCACCCCATGTTGCCGTAACTTCCGTTTTTGCACTGGAGCTTCAATGAACTGACAATCATTTTTTCCGGATCGGGTACTTCCCTGCCGTACATCCAGTAAACCATCAGCGTATGGTAGCCGCCGAACTGCTGTCTGAATAATTCCGAATCCCTCTCAATATTCCACCAGCCTGTTTCCGGGTCTGTACGTGCGTCATGCCAGTCGAAGAAAGCGTCCATTGCTTCCAGATTCGACCTGTCGCCAGTAATTAGATGGTCGGACCCCATGATGCAGCCCATGTCATATGTCCAGTTTCCCACTTTCCATGGATCTTTCCAAGGCAGTGCATC
>JAWOIG010000093.1:0-2880 GCA_046484775.1 Clostridia bacterium
CAAGCAGAAGCACGCGGTCGGGATATCTGTGAGTCAGCCCCGGAACCGGAGAATCGGTGTCCTCATGCAGGGGGTCATCAATGTCATCCTCTCCTTTGATTAATTCAGACAGTGTGGGAATGGACTGCTTTCTTATTGGATCATTCACATTTTCCGGATCCATCAGCGAAAGATAGTACGGTGTCACAGCCATCCTCAGTTTTTTCAGACACTTGTCTATTGCCTCTGTTTCTCCCAATGACAGCGTGACTTTGCTCCCAAGTTCATTGACCGTGGTAATCCTGTTGCGAAGCTGCCAATGCCAGTCGTTCCAGTCTTCCAAGCTTACCTCAGGATAAAACAAATCTTTTCTTGAATAATTCATTCAACCACCTTCTTGTTCATCAGCAGTAAATCTCTTCAAAAAGTTTTCTTATCTTTTTGTTTTCTCTCAATTCCTCAAGAGTAATTTCCGCATGATCCTTTGTGTATCCGTTTCCTATTATCATATTTACATCTTTTCCTACTCCCTCGGCACCTAATGCGGCCTTTGTAAAGCTGGTGGCCATGGAGAAGAAATATACAATCCCATTGTCTCTGACCGGCAGAATGCTGGACATTTCAGTGTCGGGAATATTTACACAGTTTATGCATATGTCATATTCTTTTCCGCCATTGGCTTCAAGTGCCTTGTTATACACATCCATGACCTGTGTAGCATCTGCAACAAATTGTTTATGACTGACCGCAAGGTCCTGCAGTTTTTGCCTTGAGCTTTCTCTGCTTGAAACACCAACCACATTTCCGGTAGGGCCTACACGTTTCATTGCTTCATAGCAGCAGAGTATCCCTGATTTTCCGCTGGCACCAAGAATCAGAACACTGTCGCCGGGTCTGACGAGTTTTGCCGCCTGTGCAGGTGCACCTGCAACATCAAGTGCAGCCAGGGCAAGGTTTTCATCCATGTCATCAGGCATTTTTGCATATATGCCGCTTTCAAACAGTATTGCCTGACCTGTAACCTCAACCTTGTCAATTTCCATATGGATTTTCCCGATTTTCTCCAGTTTCAGAGGCGTCAGTGAAAGTGAAACAAGAGTAACTACATCATCGCCAACCTTCAGGGTAGTCGTTCCTTCCAAAGCCGGTCCGATTTTCGCAACTCTTCCCATAAGAACACCTCCGGAACCCGTGACGGGGTTTTGCATCTTACCCCGCTCATTTACGATTTCCAATATGTTCCGGGCTATTTTTTCCGGATCCTTTTCGTTTGCCGTCTTCAACTGAGTGAAACTTGCTGAATCTATGTTCAGAGCCTTTACATCAATGAGTATTTCATTATCATAAATGTTCATGTCATTGTCGATTTTCCTTGCCGTCTGGGGTAATACACCTTTTGGTTCAATAACCCGGTGTGTTCCGTATTTGCACCCTTTTTTCATTTTGCACCTCTTAATTTCAATATTTTCCGAGCCTCTTCAGGCGTTGCAGGTTCCCTTCCCAATTCTTTTGCAATCCTGACGGCTTTTTCAACAAGCTGTCCATTGGATTCAGCCAACACCCCCGGTTCCAGATATATGTTGTCCTCAAATCCAACGCGGATGTGTCCGCCGGAAACAGCTGCCATGGCTGCCACGCTGAACTGGTGCCGTCCTATCCCGGTTGCCGTAAATGTAGATTCCGGCGGAAGGCTTTCCCTCATAAAACTAAATTCGGCAAGTGAAGCGCCGATTCCACCCTTTACACCCAAAACCAGATTGAAATGAAGGGGTTTTTTTATATATTCCTTTGCGACAAGATGCATTGCCGTGTTTATCATGCTCCTGTCAAATACCTCAAGCTCAGGCCTTATTCCTTTTTCAAGCATTTTTTGCGCAAAGTATTTGATTGTGCTTATTGAGTTGATGAAAATATCGTCCTCGCCGAAATTCAATCTGCCGCACTCCAGGGTTGCCATTTCGGGCAAAAGGTTGATCGGCTGCAGGCTTTCGTCATTTGCCATTCCCGTGGCTCCTCCGGTTGAGGGTTGAATTATTACATCGGGACAGATTTCCCTTATGGCATCCATGCATTCCCTGAACCTGCCATCATCCTGTGTTGGTGTGCCATCGTCGAATCTCACATGAAGATGTATGATGCTTGCGCCGGCTTCATATGAACGCCGGGCCTCTTCTGCAATTTCTTTTACTGTATAGGGAACATTTGGATTTTGTTCCTTTGTTACTTCGGCTCCGCATATTGCAGCGGTAATAATGATTTTTTCCATACCTGTTTCCCCAAAAATATATTTTACAAATATAAAAGCTATTCCAATTCAATAATTGAAATAGCTCATTGCAATCAACAAGGCAACAGTCAGCCGAAGTTCCTTCAACCGACCAAGTTATAAGCGCCGGCATGGCCTATACTTTCGGCGGATAAAGCCTTATTCCACAGCATCAGTCCGCCGGGACTTAGTATCCGTGGAGTACCCTCATATCCGCTCCTCTATTTACAGTAAATTCTATTCAGTTTTTTGTTTTTCCACTACAAAATCATACTACCATATTAACTTTTCTTTATCAATATGCCGGAAATAATATTGTTCCATCCCTCATACCGGTTATATCTATTATGTGATAGATAGGTTTGAGATAGCCATGATCTACTATAGTATCCCCGGATGGCGCCGGGCCTGTCCCCGGGCATACGCTTTATTTTACAACGGCATCAATCATAGCGTTATAATTATCGAATTGCTTTTTTGTTATTCTTTCAGGCGGTGTCCCGGTTGTGCTGATTATAAGCCTTTTGGGACCACCTATTCTTATTATCTCGAAAACACGGTTTTTTATATAGTCAGGCGATTCATTGGATATTTCCGAAAACTGAATATTACCCGTAAGCGTAATCCGGTCCTTG
>JAWOIG010000137.1:0-4461 GCA_046484775.1 Clostridia bacterium
GGCTCAATGAAAGAAGCTGCGGCTTCGGCCCTGACGGAAAGCTCCCTGGCCTTCCCCAGCCTGACCTGGCTCCCGGAGTCCGAGTTGTCCTCATCCATTTTCATTCTGGCGTAAGAAAACAGATTGTCAGTCAGACAATTCAGTTCTTCATACAGCAAAAGGCACGACTTCAGGGCTCCGGCCTCCGTCGCCTTCTCCTTCATCTTCAGCATTTCCACGCACATTCCGCCTGCTTTTGAGAAATCCGTCTCAAATGCCTCATCATCCTTGTATATGTCCTCCAGCCTCCATTTATACCTGTCGTCAATTTCATGTCTTTGGGGAAGTTTATTCATTTAATGCTCCTTTGATAACCTCAGATTTATATCGGTATTGCACTTGATATTCTTGATATCAGGCTCCTCGCATACGCCATTCCCATTATACAACACATTGCCGGTGAATTCCGCTTTGAGCGTTTCATTAGTCCGATGGAGAACCCAATTCCTGCTCTTCGTCCTGTTTATGAATCGGCCGCATTAGGAAAATTCTTCGCAAAATAAAAGGATCCGCAGCAGCGGATCCCTATGTCTCTTTAACCTCAGTATTTATATACAGACGTCTTGCCCAGGTTCAGGTTCGCCTCGTCTATCAGTTCCTGCATCCCGAGTCTCTTCATATTGGTCCTGTATGCCTCGAGGGCGTCGCCGACGCTCATAATTCTTTCGCCAATCACAGCCTGCTCAAGATCCCTGTAATACGAGTAATCATCCTTTAGCTTGATGGTCCAGTTGTCTATGAATTCGCTCTGGAAAAGCGCAGCCTTTGTCGGAACACGGTAAGTGCTTGATACTATTTGATTGATATAGGCCTGCTTCTGATTTCTCTGATATGCCGCATGTGTCTCGATGTCGGCATCCGCAATCAGCTCATTATAAAAAATCCTGTAGTCGTCCACCGGAAAAGTCCCAAGGGTTCCGGCAAGGTCAAGCAGAAGATCGCCCTTGACGCTCAGGCCGCTGCCGATGACTATCTTGCCGATGTTTTCGTTTGTTATTGATTTGTTGTTTATTATGACAGCCCGGTTGACGTCGTCGATTTCAAAATGCCTTCCCGGTATTCCGTACTTCAACATCAGGTAGGCCTCTTCATTGCCATAAAACAGCTTGACGAATGAATTGAACATGCTTTCGGGGTTCTCGGTGCCGGACAACATGAAATATACCCTGCCGTATGTCGAGACATTGACAAGATTCGCAGTGTTTGTGGCCGTCAGCGGAGCGCCCGCATATTCTATGTCGTCTTCAGCTGTAAATCCCCAGAATATGCTGCCGCAGTTGTCGGGTATCACGGAATTGTAAACTCCCGGACTCAGGCCTGATTTTCTCACAAGGTTCTCCGCATAGAACTTATTGATAAAATTCAGCGCAGTCGATGCATCGGGAGACAGCAGCGAATCCTCGATTGTCCCTGTATTGGGGTTGTATGCGATGAATGAAGTTGATCCATTATACATTCCGTACGCCTTCAGGACATCGTTCAGCGCGAATTTAAAGTTGTACGGCCCATAATATCCGAATGTGTCGTTCTGCCCGTTTCCATCCGGATCCCCGTAAGTAAAAGCTGACATGACTTCGTAAAACTCATCCGTCGTATACGGAACCTTAAGATTCTTGGCTTCCAGCCACGACTTCTTATATCCCCTTGCGTCGAACATGGATTGAGCCGTGTCAATCGGAACGCCCCATATGTCCCCGTTGTCGTCGGTCATCAGGTTGAGCAGTTCGCTGTCGAAGCTTCCGTAGAACTGGCTGTTCTTTATATAATCCGTCAGGGGGAGGATTCCGCCATCCTCCATCAGGCTCTTCATTATATTGTACGAGATATCCACATCGGTCAGTTCGTGCAGAAGCATTCCCTCCTGGGGATTGACCCTGAGGAAATCATAGACATACAATTCCTCTATCGTCTCCTTCATGACTTTGTACACCGGCAGGAAACTAACCTTGACATCGACGCCGAACTTGTCATAGATTACATCGCTCCAAGACTCAAGGTACGGGTATTCATCGTCCACCGCAGCAATATACGGATTGACCTGCCTCAGCAGAACCTCGGCGTCAAGATCGGGAAGCCCGTCGTCAATCACCGGAATCGGGGTTCTGGTGGGTTCTTGAGATTCCTCAATCGTTCCGTTCTTATTACAGGCGGAAAATGACAGCACCAGTGCCAGCGATATCAATACGGGCAGAACTCTCTTTACCATTTGCATCATCCTCCATTTTTTTCATTTACCTGCAAAACAGGTTCATCTGTTTTTCTGCTTTATAATTTTAACATTAAATATTCACAAATGCGCATTCCATAAACAAAGTTCACAAAATTTTAATAAAAACCCTATGAATTTAGCCGGGTTGTCTTGATCACCCGATTGATATTGTTCCGCTTTTGTGGAATCTTACATAATGAATGTCTGCACGGCTTTCCATCTCCCGCACTTCCAGCACCTCGTTGTCGAGCAGTACGACGGGGCTCTCATCTGCCTGCAGCAAAATGGTTGTGAACCCGTCGCTTTTCACCAAAATGCTCAGGGTCCGGCCTTTCTGATTGATTTCCAGTATTCTTCCGCCGAAAATATCGGAAATGATGGGACCCTCCGGTTTTTCATTGTCCCTGCTTATCACGACATCCATTTTTTCCCGGTCCATCATGGATTCGGGAACGACCATGCTGCCCTCAAGCACAAACCCATTGACCTTTATATCCCTTACATGACCTCCCGCACCCTGAAATACAAAATTCCACTTTTTCCCGGCGACCGTCAGGTTCATCAGCCCGGAGCCGTCCGGCACAGGTCCGGGAAGGATGGTTATGCAGCCCATGTCGGTCCTCAGTCCAAGCAATCCCTCCAATATTCCTCTGTAGACAGATGCCGTACCGTGTATCGGCCATGAACATCCGTAATCGCTCCAAGGAAATTTGTAATTTCCTGAATTGATATGGTCCAGGTCTATGAACTCAAACAAAGTTCTGTAATTTTCCCACATCAGGCTTATATTATCCCTGTAAAAATCAAGCAGGCCGGTGCGTCCCGTCGTCCGCAGCAGTGCGAGGACACATACATCCCAGTATAAAAACCATGAATGGTGTATGCATTCGGTGCCTTTGTTCCCGTCCCATGAAGGCAACGCCCTGAATCCTGATTTAGTGAAGTATTCATTTTCAATGAACTCAGCGATTGCCTCCTGCTTACTCAAAAGCAAAGGGACTCCCGGTTTTCCCGCCATTGAAACAAGGGAATACACAGGATATGTGAGATTTCTTCCCTCGGGCGAAAAACTGTCGAAGACCATCTGTCTTTTTTTATCAAAAAAACCTGATATGAACCGTTCGTCAAACCCATCCAAAAATTGCCTGCACCCGTCCGCGGTTTCATCATCCCCCATATATTTAGCGAAGCCCAGCATGCATGTCAGGGCAAAATAGAAAGAGCCGCTGTCAATCGCAACCCTGCTCCGGGCATTCCGGCCCATGGCCCGCGGATTGTCGGGATATGTTCCAAGTCCGGTGACAAAACCGTCTTCATCGGCATATTCGATAAGCCCGGCCCAGATTTGCTTCAATCCGGCATATATGTCATTCAGCCATTCATAATCACGGCTATCCTCCAAATATTGCTTTACCAAAAGCAAAAACAGAGAATCCGTTACACCCGGCTTAACATTGATGGCTTCATAGCTGCGGCCGAAGCGATGAGGTACCGTACCGTTCTTCCACCGGTGCTCCAGCATGAACGATATGATCCTCTTCTGCTGTTTGGAACCCCCCCATCTTGACATTTCCATCGCGGCTACGATCGTGTCCCAGCCCCATACCCAGTAATAACCGCCTGCGCAGGCCCGCGGCATGCCGGTATCATCCTGGATGACGGATGAAAACACGGAGGGTATGAAAGAAAACAATTCCTCCAGCGGCCTTGCCGCCGGATATGTCAGAACCGGTTTTTCCAATCCGGAATCAGTGCATTCGCCTTCATGTACGCTCTTTTCCGCTTTTTCCGCCTTTTCCGCCTGTGCCGTCGGCCCCGGCTTGTCTTCGCCCGCCAGCGAAGAAAATTCGACATCAAGCGCCATGCCCCGGCCCATACTGTTATCCGTCGAAAAAACAATATGTTCTGGCGGCCCGGATACTTTCATCAACCCGCGGCTTCCGATATCAACCATTATCCTCGCCCCGACCAGAAGTTCGTCCTTGTATTCATCCCTCGGTACAGGGCGGTGCTCAGAAAACGAGATGTCCGAAAGGGGATCCTTATCATATATCCTGTTCTGGACTTCAATCGGGACCAGGAAGGAGCCATGCCGTGCAACCCATTCGGATATCATTGTTCTGTCGTCGGCGATCAGTCTGACGCAACCCGGGTTTTCATTTATATCAACACTCCAGCTTCTGTTTCCATATACATCGACGGCATGCCCGGAG
>JAWOIG010000192.1:0-14895 GCA_046484775.1 Clostridia bacterium
AGTCATTTTTAGGTTCAGTAATAAAAGGTGCACAGGAAGAAGCTGTAAAGCATGGATACAATATTATACTTGCAAATACAAACAGAAACCGTGAAACTGAAAAAAAAGCGATAAATTCATTATTGGAAAAACGTATAGATGGTCTTTTGCTGGCTTCTTCAATGTTGATACAAAAGAAGGACAGGGCATATCTTGAATCACTGGGAATACCATATGTTTTTATGGTACGCCGAAGCGAAGATAAAAAAGAAGCATTTGTAGGCAATGATAATGTACGTGGCGCGTTTGACATAATAGAATATTTAATAAAAACCGGCAGCAGGCGCATACATTTTTTAAATATGGATAAAGTTTCAACAAGCTCAAAGGATCGATTGACAGGGTATATTAAAGCACATGAAATTTGCGGCATACCATATGACAATTCTCTGGTTTTTAACATGCGTCCTGAAATTGAAGAAGGTTACAGTGTTATGCGTGATATTCTGGACCGCGGTGAAAAGGTTGAAGCAGTGTTCTGCGGTTGCGATATCATATGCATTGGCGCAATGGAAGCAATATTGGAAAAAGGTTTGGAAATACCAAAAGATATACGTGTATGTGGTTATGATGACATAGAGTTTGCGGCTTATCTAAGAAAGCCGCTTACTACGATGCGTCAACCAAAGGAAATTATTGGGGTAAAGGCCATTAACCTCCTTTTAAACCGGATTCAGAATAATCAGGAACAACCTGGTGTAGTTTTGCTAAAATCTGAATTGGTCGTACGTCAGTCAACTTAGGTGTGCTTGTTTTTGTAGAAAGTCCTATAGTACGCAAGGGGACCGGATAATGTCAATATGGTCCTTGGATGTTATGACTTGACATGGAAGATATCGGTGCGACCCGGCCTGTTCCCGAACTCTTATGTCATGGATTTGCACACAAGGCGCATACATTATATAATGTTGGCAGAAAACGGATACAAAAGATTAGCCGCTAATGTGTTGATGTACGGAGGAAAAAAATGCCAGTAAGATATCGGAAACATTTCTCAGCAATTCTTGTCTTTTTGTTTCTAGCGATGATACTTGTGCCGGGTGACGGAGCCGGGGCTTTTGTTAGCAGCTCGAAGGACATAAGGGTAGGGATTTATTACAAGTCCGGGTCAAAGGACACGACCCTGGATACAGTGGTCGTATCTTCGGTGGGAGGAATCGAGATAGGGATCGATCAGGGCGGAAACTATATAAAGGCAATAGAAACGCCTTCTATGGTGAATGCATACGTCGACAGCGGCATCAGCGGATATCATGTCAGGATCGGCGAACCCACGGCTGATGTTACGAAACTGTATGACAACCTCAACCTTTATAAAAGCCTGGGTCTTGAGGCCTTTCCCGTTTTTCTGTCAAACAATCTCTGGCAGATATGGGAGGGTTGCTATTTGTCGCAAACTGAAGCTGAGAATGCGGTTCCGTCCAAGATAGTTCCCAGGATAGGAGCCGGGACGTATATAACGGCATATCCTTCGACACAAAGGATAATCATAAAATATTCCAATGGATTGGCAGCTGTCGCGGCGGAGAGCCTGTCGGCATTCATGATGATCAAAAGCACATATTCAGGTGATCCAAAGACCATAAATATCAATGGCGACAGGTTCAGGACATCAATTGAACTGAGAAAATATCCGGATTCGCAGATAACGGTCATCAATGAGCTTAGTCTTATGGATTATCTGGGAGGGGTGGTTCCATTGGAAATCGGAACGACCGAGACACCTTTCGAAGCACTGAAAGCCCAGGCGGTTGCCGCAAGGACCTATGCAATAGCCAATCATAAGCATGAAGATTACGGGTTCGACCTGTGCAATTCGACCTGCTGCCAGGTATACGGCGGTTATGATGTGGAAAATCTTGCGACCAATAATGCCATAAAAGCCACGGACGGCATGGTTGCCACATATGGAGGTGCTCTTGCCCAGCTTTATTATTTCAGTTCAAGCGGAGGCGCCACGGCGTCTTCACAGAATGTGTGGTCGAAGTCGGTGCCTTATCTGCAGAGTGTCAGCGATCCCTATGAAATTACAAAGTACTGGTCATACACATTCAGCGCCGCTGAGATGAGCGGGCATCTCAGGAAGATAGGAAGGGATGTGGGGACGGTTACCGGCATCGAGATAATAAGCAAATCCGAATCCGGAAGGGTCACAGGTCTGAAGGTGCTCGGAACAGGTGGATCGGCCTATTTTGAGAGGGTCAGCACAAGGTCGGCATTTCCGGTTTATCTTCCTTCACAGATGTTCACTGTCGGAGGCAGCACGAGTTATACGGTCAAAAGAGGGGACAGCATGCTTGGCAGCATTGAAATAGCGGGCGCACAGGTAAAGACCCAGTTCGGCACGACAACAATCACTTCACAAACGAATGTATTTGTAATGGATGCAAACGGAAATATGGTCACGGTCAATTCGCAAAGCGCGGCAAGCGGCGATTTTGTCATAACCGGGGCGGGAAACGGCCATGGGGTTGGAATGAGCCAGTTCGGGGCAATCGGAATGGCCAGGGCCGGATACACATACATTGATATATTGAAACACTACTTTACGGGAATAGAGGTTGAAAAGGCAAACCTATACTGATGAAAAAATCCGATTTCTTCTATAATCTTCCCGATGAACTCATTGCGCAGCATCCGTCTGAAAAACGGGACATGTCGAGGCTGCTTGTTCTTGATTCAAAAACCGGTGAAATTGAGCACAGGAATTTTTACAATATAACCGAGTATCTGGAAGAAGGGGATTGCCTTGTAATAAATGACACAAGGGTTATACCGGCGAGGCTTCTGGGAACAAGTGAAAAAACAGGAAGCGGGATTGAACTTGTACTTTTAAAGAAATTGGCCGGCGACGACTGGGAAGTCCTTGCAAGACCGGGGAAAAAGGCGTTGCCCGGCAGGAAATTCGTGTTTGGCGGCGGGCTTTTGAAAGCTGAAGTAATTGGGATTGCCAGGGATGGCAACAGGGTTGTCAGGCTTGCTTATAAAGGAGTATTCGAGGAGGTTCTCGACAAGGCGGGGGTAGTGCCTCTTCCTCCTTACATTACGGAAAAGCTTGTGGAAACAGAACGCTACCAGACAGTCTACTCCAGGGTGAAAGGCTCGGCGGCTGCGCCTACGGCAGGGCTTCATTTTACAAACGAACTTCTTGAAAAGATATCGGGGGCAGGCGTATCGATAGCCAGGGTTACCCTTCATGTCGGGTTGGGAACATTCAGACCGGTAAAGACTGAGAATATAACAGATCATTTCATGCATTCGGAATATTATGAAATCAGCAGGGAAGCCGCCAATATCATCAACAGGACGAAACTCAAGGGTAAAAGGATAATTTCAGTCGGAACCACCAGTTCCAGGGTGCTTGAAAGTGTGGCGGACAGTCTTGGTTTTGTGTCGGAGGGAATGGGAGAGACTGATATTTTCATATATCCCGGGTATAGATTCAAAACAGTAAACTGCCTTATAACGAATTTTCATCTGCCGGAATCGACCCTGCTCATGATGGTGAGCGCGCTGGCGGGAAGGGAAAATGTACTTAAGGCTTATGAGGAAGCGATTTCAAATAAATACAGGTTCTTCAGCTTCGGCGATGCAATGTTCATAAAGTGATGTAAGGAAGGTGTTGGATTGGACAATTATCCCGTAACATATGAATTGATAAAAACCTGCGCTCAGACAGGCGCGAGGCTTGGTCGTGTCCATACACCCCATGGGAGCTTTGAAACACCCGCGTTCATGCCAGTCGGAACGCAGGCTACGGTCAAGGGAATGTCGCCGGACGAATTGGATTCCATGGGTGCCCGGATAATACTTTCAAATACATATCATCTTTACTTAAGGCCGGGTCATAAAATTGTTGAGAAAGCGGGTGGGCTCCATAAGTTCATGAACTGGAACAGGCCCATACTGACAGACAGCGGAGGATTCCAGGTATTCAGTCTTTCGGATAGAAGGAAGATAACCGAGGAAGGAGTCATGTTTAAAAGCCATATAGACGGCTCAAGGCATATGTTCAGTCCTGAGAAAGTCATGGAGATCCAGAATGCGCTGGGAGCCGACATCATAATGGCTTTTGACGAATGCACTCCATATCCATGCAAGCATGAATATGCAGACAAATCCCTCGAAAGAACCACGAGATGGCTTGAGAGATGCATCGAATCGAATGAGAATGCCGGCAAACAGGCATTGTTCGGTATAATCCAGGGTGGCACATTCGACGACCTGAGGATTAAAAGCGCCCAACAGATAACATCATACGACCTTCCCGGATACGCTATTGGAGGACTCAGCGTCGGCGAACCGAAGGAAGCAATGTATTCTATGCTTGAGCATACGGTTCCGAATATGCCTGTGGGGAAACCCAGGTACCTTATGGGTGTGGGGAGCCCCGATTGCCTCATAGAAGGAAGCATCAGGGGAATAGATATGTTCGATTGCGTGCTTCCCACCAGGATTGGAAGAAACGGCACCGTAATGACTTCCCACGGCCGTCTAATTGTAAGGGATGCTGCGAATGCGGAGGACTTCGGACCGATGGATCCGGAGTGCACATGCTATGCGTGTTCAAATTTCTCAAGGGCTTACATAAGACACCTTATAAAGGCCGGCGAGATGTTCGGACTGAGGCTTGCGACATGGCATAATCTTCATTTTTTATTGGACTTGATGAAACAGATAAGAGAAGCTATAATAGGAGACAGACTTGGGGATTTCAGAGATGAATTCTTTGGAAAGTACGGATATATAATCTGATTAGGAGGATAAAAATGGATAATATTTGGTCAATAGTCTCGATTGTTGCGGTTTTCGGCATAATGTACGCGGTGCTGATAATTCCATAGCGCAGGAAAGAAAAGAAAACCAAGGAAATGCTCGGCGGGCTGAGGGAAGGCGACACTGTTACTACGATAGGCGGTATAGTCGGAAAAGTGGTCAACATTAACGAAGACGATATAATCGTAGCCAGCAGCATTGAAAAAACCTTGATTCACTTCAAGAAATGGGCAATTAGAAATGTTGAAACCGGAACGACTGTAGAGTAATCATTTTAACTTGGGAACAAATTATTTGACGGAGGGGACCATGAAGCATATCAAGACAATCAACAAACCGGCGCTGAATAAAAATTTATCTGAAAAAGGATGCGGCGAATGCCAGAATTCCTGCCAGTCCGCCTGCAAGACATCCTGTACAGTGGCAAACCAGGAATGCAAGAAAGGCTGAAACTGCCGGACATGCATATTAAATCATGATTATGAAGGCGGCTTTCAGGCCGCCTTTTTATGGAGGATCATATGCCTGAAAAATTCATGGGAAAACTACCCGAAATACATAGTACCGCCTACATCGCGCCTTCGGCTGATGTCATAGGGATGGTCGTTCTCAAGGATGACAGCAGCGTATGGCACAATGCGGTACTCCGCGGGGACATTGCTGAAATAGTAGTTGGAAAAGGATCGAACATCCAGGATGGGTGTGTCATTCATTGCAGTGAAAACATTGGTACAATCGTTGGGGATGGAACCACGGTGGGTCATAATGCCGTGCTGCACAGCTGTGAGGTGGGCAGGAACTCTTTAATTGGAATGGGAGCCATATTGCTCGACGGGTCGAAGGTGGGCGACAACTGCCTGGTAGCTGCGGGAAGCCTGTTGACGCCGGGAACGATGATTCCCGACGGATCGATGGCCATGGGAAGTCCGGCCAAGGTCAAAAGGGAGCTTACGGAGTCGGAAAAAGAAGGAATACGCGAAAATGCGATTGAATACATCAGGTTGAAAGATATTTACAGGGGTGGAAGATGATAATGCTTCAGGATATAAAGAAGAACGATGAAATCAAGAACCTGCTTAGGTTTGCCGAGATGCAGCTATCCGAGATAGGATATACAGAGCACTCCTTCAGACACGTGGGACTGGCTGCAAAGAACGCAGGGAATATTCTCATAGAGCTTGGATATTCCGGTAGGGAAGTCGAACTTGCCCGGATAGCAGGTTATCTGCACGACATCGGAAACGCCGTCAACAGGGTCGACCATGCCCATACCGGAGCGGTTCTTGCTTACAATATTCTGATGAGAATGGGCATGCCGGTCAGGGAAGCCCTGGAAATCATGCTGGCCATAGGACAGCATGACGAGCAGAGCGGAACGGCGGTAAGTATAATTTCATCAGCGCTTATACTTGCTGATAAATCAGATGTTCACAGAAGCAGGGTCAATAATCCAGACAAGGATGCCTATTCGATTCATGACAGGGTGAATTATGCGGTTGAAAGTTCAAAAATACATGTAAGCAAGGAAAAGGGAACGGCGGACCTGATACTTTTCATAGATACCGGCATTTGTCCCGTAATGGATTACTTCGAGATTTTTCTTGGAAGGATGTCGATGTGCAGGAGGGCCGCGGAATATCTTGGTCTGGTATTCCATCTGGATATCAATGGAACCCGGCTGCTGTAAAACCGATAATGTTTGCTTACCGGTATGGTTTCAAAACGGGTGAGATAGAGGAAAGAACCGGCATTTTGACGGGGAGACCGGATTTGCGAAACCCAACCGGTTTGGTGTATATTAGTATAAGCTATTTTTTGAAAAGGAGACATGAAGCATGTCAAAGGGAAACTATTATATCACGACGGCAATAGCCTATACTTCAGGCAAGCCGCACATCGGGAACACATACGAGGCTGTTCTTGCCGACAGCATTGCCAGATTCATGCGAATGTCGGGATATGATGTTTTCTATATGACCGGAACAGACGAGCATGGCCAGAAAATTCAGATGAAGGCGGCCGAGCAGGGGATGGAGCCCAAGGTGTTTGTCGACGGGATAGCCGCCGAGATAAAGAGAATCTGGGAAATCATGGGAAGCAGCCATGACAAGTTCATTCGCACGACCGATCCGGGGCATGAGAAGACCGTCGGGCGTATTTTTGAGAAACTTTATGCGCAGGGCGATATATATGAAGGCATATATGAGGGATGGTACTGCACGCCATGCGAATCTTTCTGGACTGAAACGCAGCTGGAAGAGGGTAAATGCCCCGACTGTGGAAGGGACGTGATGAAATCCAGGGAAGAATCATATTTCCTAAGGCTGAGCAAATACCGGGACAGATTGATGAAGCATATAGAGGACAACCCGAATTTCATACAGCCCGAGTCAAGGAAAAATGAAATGATAAACAATTTCCTGAAACCGGGTCTGCGGGACCTATGCGTATCAAGGACTTCATTTGACTGGGGCATCAAGGTGCCGTTTAATAAAAAGCATGTCATATATGTATGGATTGACGCCCTGAGCAACTACATAACGGGCCTGGGCTATGATCCGGACGGAAACCATGGCGAACTGTTCAGGAAATACTGGCCGGCGGATGTTCACCTTATAGGCAAGGATATTCTGCGTTTCCACACCCTATATTGGCCGATAATGCTCATGGCGCTGGACATAGAGCTGCCTAAGCAGATATTCGGGCACCCGTGGCTCAATATGAATGCGGGCAAAATGAGCAAGTCGAGAGGTAATGTGATATATGCCGACGATCTTGTCGAATTTTTCGGCGTTGACGCCGTCAGATATTATGTACTGCATGAAACGCCGTTTGCCCAGGACGGAACCATAACATATGAACTGATCATCGAACGGATAAATTCCGACCTCGCCAATATCCTGGGGAATCTTGTCAACAGGACCATAACCATGGTCAACAAGTATTTCGGGGGCGTGGTACTAAAACCCGGCGACAGGGAGGATATCGATGATGAACTGATATCGCTGGCGCTTAAGACGCCTGCCGCGGTTGAAGAGAAAATGATGGAGCTGAGGGTTTCGGATGCAATCGATGAGATCTTTACATTGCTTAGGAGAAGCAACAAATATATCGATGAGACCAGTCCCTGGCTTTTGGGCAAGGATGAGGCAAGGAAGGGACGGCTTGCAACCGTCTTGTATAATTTACTGGAAAGCATAAGATTCGCCGCCGTGCTGCTGCAGCCGTTCATGCCGGAAACGGCAGCACAGATGCTGAAGCAGCTCAATACCGGATGCAGCACATGGGAGTCGCTTTCGGATTTCAACGGCATCAGGATCAATGACACGGTAGGCAAGGCGGAAATACTGTTTGCCAGGATCGATTCCGAGGTTATGCTCGGAGAAATCTCGGCAAGAAATGAAAAGAAAGAGGAAAAAGAAGAAGTGAAGATAGAAGAAACCATAATAATGGAGGATTTTGCAAGGGTAAAGCTTCGCACGGCCAGGATAACAAATGTCGAGAAAATCGAGGGAACCGACAAGCTGCTTAAACTCAGTGTCGACATGGGAAATGAAACCAGGCAGATTGTTTCAGGCATAGCATCTGACTATACAGAAAAGGAATTGGTAGGGAAGAATATCGTCGTCATAGCAAACCTGATGCCAATCAAACTCCGGGGAGTGCTTTCCGAAGGCATGATTCTGGCGGCGGAGGATGAAAACGGGCTGAGCATCGTAACCCTTGACAAGGCTGTCAAACCCGGTTCACCGGTAAGATGAAAATAATGGTCTTTGCGTCCCTGACACAAAGACCATTTTTATTTTGCCTCTTCCGTTTCGCGAACATGGAATATTTCCCGGGTCTTCCTTGAAATCATAATTACAATGACAAAGACCGCAAGAACAATAAAATTAACTGCAAAAACAAGCCCGGGTATATTGAAGGAATCCGACATTATTCCTCCTATCGCCATGCCCAGCGGCGTGAGTCCGGCGGATATGGATGAGGCAAAGGAGAAGAATTTCCCGCGTTGCTCGGGTTCGATTATTAGCTGCAGTACTGCGCCTATTATAATGTTGACAATGACTAGTGTAAAACCTCCGATGAAATATAATATCAGAATCATGGCATAACCCCATAAAAGGGATGTTGCCAGGCAGGCAAGGCAGATGATCATGCCGACAAAGAAAAAGCTGAATCTATTTTTGTTGGTGATTTTCAGCAAGGTCATCGCAAACCCTCCGAGGAACATGCCTATGGTAAAGACAGACATGGCGACGCCGTATCTTTCGACTCCAAGAAACTCGGTTCGCTGGAAATACGGCATGAGCGTCACCAGGGAAATGGTCATCATGAAATTCATGAAAGCGGCCAGAAGATAGAAATTCCTTACGCCGATGTGCGAAACAGCGTAACGGATACCACTCTTCAGGTCATCCCAATAAGAATACACCCGGCTTGTGTCTGGCATGGCTTTTTTAGAAGCCGTTATGAACATCTCTGAAATTGCCGACAGTATGTATGATATTCCATTTAGTAAAAACAACAGGGGAGCTCCGAAAAGTGCGTACATGAAGCCTCCTGCCGGTGTGGCAAGGATTTCCGTGGCTGAATTAATCATGCTGTTTACCGAACCTGCGTTGGTCATTTTTTCCGCCGGGATAAGCTCCGGAATTATTGCGGTTGAAGCCGGGGCAAAGAAAGCCGATGCAAGACCGGATACTATGGCAACAATGAATACCATCCATACCTCGAGCAGGTTCATGTAGATTACAACGGTTGCCGCCAGTACGGCGATTCCGTTTATTATATCCGCCCAGACCAATATTCTGCTCTTTCTCCATCTGTCTATGAAGGGACCGGCGAAAGGCGAAACCAGGACCCTGGGCAATGCGGAAGCGGCCATGATGGTTCCCATCAGTGTTCCCGAGCCCGTTTCATCAAGTATCCAGAATCCGAGGGCGATGCTGAAAAGCGCACTTCCGAATAGTGAAACAAACCGTCCCTGGACCAGAAGAATAAAATTCCTATTCCATAGCTTCACTGGTTTATCAGACATTGACCCATTCTCTTTCAGCAGCTGAAATATCGATGGCGTCAAGAATCCTGCAGCACTCATACCCATCCTTGAAATCAGGCGATGCATTGCTGCCGCCGGCTATGGCCTGGACGAATTCATACATTTCGTGAACGAATGTATGTTCATAGCCTATGATATGCCCGGGCGGCCACCAGTTGCCGGCATATTCGTGTTCGGATTCGGTCGCAGATATCAACTTGAACCCCCTTTGGTATGAAGGATCGTCATTATTGTAATACAGAAGTTCGTTCATACGCTCGAACTCGAACTTTATGCTTCCCTTGCTGCCGTTTATTTCAAACGACATGCTGTTTTTCCTTCCGGTGGCAAATCTTGTTGACTCGAATGAGCCCAGTGCGCCATTTTCAAATTCCGCAAGGAAGAGAGTGGCATCGTCAACCGTCACATCGCCGTATATGGATGAATCCACACCGGTGGCACGGAGACCGTCCATCATTTCGACAATGGGTCGTTTAGTTATGAAGGTTTTTTGCAATCCCACAACCCTCTCGATATCACCCGCAAGATATCTTGCAAGGTCAATTATATGGGCGTTTATATCTCCGTTCGCACCTGAGCCAGCTATTTTTTTATCCAGGCGCCAAACAAGCGGAAATTCCGGATCTACAATCCAGTCCTGAAGATAAAGCGCCCTGAAATGATATATTGTTCCAATCTTTCCTTCGTCAATCAACCTTTTTGCGAGCCTTATCGCCGGGACGAAACGATAGTTGAACCCTACCTGGTGGCGGATCCCCGCTGCTTCGGCGGCAATCCACATTTCCTTTGCTTCCCTTGCATTCATGGCCAGCGGCTTTTCACAGAAAACATGCTTTTTCTCGGCGGCAGCCATCATGGCGATTTCCATATGCATGTTTCCCGGAGCAGTGATATCCACGAAGTCAATGTCATCCCTTTTTATCAAAGTCTTCCAATCGGTGTTGTATGACTCGAAACCAAACTTCCCGGCGGCGGCGGAAACAGATTCCTCGTCCCGGCCGCAGATTGATTTTAAGCCTATCTTCGCTTTTGCATCAAAAAAATGATTGACCTGCCTGAAAGCATTGGAATGTGCCCTGCCCATGAACTTATAACCTATCAGACCTGCATTTAGCGTCTGCATTTCAATTCCTCCTCGAATAATGATCCTGCCCTCCCGGGTTTTTGTTGAAAACGGACGGGCTGACATGGTAAAACCTTGTTCTGCTGCTGAACCTGGAATACTGCTTAAGGACTATGCCCAGAACATTCCTCCTGATTTTTCGAATATCATGGTCTCCTTAAGAAACGCGACTGCTTTTTCAAGTCCTTCCCCAGGACTCATCAGGCTGTCCTCATGCTCGATGGATATGGTGCCGTCATATCCCACAGTCCGCAATGTTGAAAAAATGTCTTTCCATACATTGTAGTCGTGGCCGTAACCGATTGTGCGGAATATCCATGATCGGTTGAGCTCGTCCCCGTAATGCTTTACATCCAGCACACCGTTCCTTGAGGTGTTCGCGGCGTCGATACGGCAATCCTTGGCATGAAAATGGAATATGCAGTCCTTAAGTTCCCTTATAGCCATCACCGGATCCATTCCCTGCCAGAACAAGTGGCTTGGATCGAAGTTCGCTCCGATTGTTTCACCCGCCGCCGCGCGCAGCTTCAGCAAGGATTCGGGATTGTAAACACAGAAACCCGGATGCATTTCAAGTGCAATTTTGTGGATTCCATGTGAATTCGCAAAGGCAACGGCTTCCTTCCAGTAAGGTATCAGAACACTGTTCCACTGGTATTCGAGTATTTTACCGAAATCATCAGGCCATGGGCAAGTCACCCAGTTCGGATATGCAGATCCCGGTGAGTCCCCGGGACACCCCGAGAATGTTATAACGGTATCAATCCCTGCTTTTTCGGCAAGCAGGACCGTATCCCTGAAGTCACGGTCAAAAGCTTCCGCAATTTCCCTTTGGGGATGGACGGGGTTCCCATGGCAGCTGAAAGCACTTATGCCTATGTCGTATTTCTTTACAAGCGATAATAGCTCATCCAACTTCCCGGGGTTTCTTAAAAATTCATGGGCATCGGTATGGGCCTTGCCCGGATAACCGCCTGTTCCAAGCTCAACCATCTGAACACCGAGGGATTTTAGTTTTTTCAGCGCATCCTCAAACGTTAAATCCGACATCAATACGGTCAGCACTCCGAGTTTCATAATCATACCTCCAATATTTCATTAATAAATACTTCTCTTTTTTCGCTTGAGCTCCTTATCGCCGCGAATACCATTGCAAGGCTTTTTATATTGTCCCGGCAATCGGTCTGCGGACGTATGCCTGAGTGCAATCCGTTTATCATCTCATTGATGCAGCTTTCATGTCCGCCCGGGATACAGTCTGTCTTATATATTTCCACCTTTGAAGTTTCAAGGGGTCTATCATTATTTTCATGCTTGATTATTGCCTCTGCCTTCGGCAAACCCATGCCGTCCCAGATACATGTGCCGGTGCTTCCAATGAACCGCCATGACGAGTCCCAGGATGTATTCATTCCCGGCGCACACCATGAGCCGGTGTAGTGAAAGACAGCATTTCCTTCGAATTTAAATGTGCATATGGCGGAAGCCGCGCCTGAATACCATGACCAGCCCGGGTTGTATTCAAGGCAATGGACGGATACCGGATCACTTCCCAAAAGAAAACGGGCCTGGTCGAATGTATGGATGGCCATGTCCACCAGAAGAGGGGAATCCATCTTTTCCCTGAAACCGCCAAAATGGGGATCGCGGAAAAACTCGGCGCCTAGATAGGCGGCTTCCCCAAGCCTGCCTGATTTGATTGCATTTCTAAAAGAGAACATACTCGTATTGTATCTTCGATTCTGCATTACGAAGAAATTCTTTTCATATCTGTCGGAAAGCATGATTATCTTTTTAGCGTTTTCAATTGAATCAGCCAAAGGCTTTTCGGAAAGCACATGAAGCCCGGCCTTCATGCATGTTTTTGCCAGTTCGAGCCTGCCGGAAGGAATGATATTGTCCACCGCCGCATCGGGTTTCACGGCATCAATCGCCGTCGAAACATCAGTGAAAACCGGACACTTGAGGCCGAAATCGGACGCCTTTTTCTCTGCGGCATCTCTATTCAGGTCGACAACACCGCAGATATCAACATCATTGCGCTTGATAAGAGCAGACAACCAGGCATTGCTGATATTCCCGCACCCGACAAAAAGTATCCTCAACATAAAACCCCCTGCAAAACATCATGATAATTATATCATGTCAAACAGTTGCCTCAAACAGTTGCCTCAAACAGTTGCCTCAAACAGTTGCCTTGGGCAACTGTTTGATTTTGCAGTCGCCCAAGGAGAGTGCTAGGTTCTGATGAAAGGTTTGTGTATAATGTAATGTATGAAAATTGTTGTTGATGCGGATGCATGTCCGGTAAAGAAAGAGATAATTCATATTGCGAAGAAGCATGGGATTGATGTCGTTATGGTGTGCGATACCTCACATGTTCTGTCTGATGAGTATGCAAGGATAGTTGTAGTCGACAAAGGGAGCGATTCGGCTGATTTTGCATTGATAAACCTTGTGGATAAAGGCGATATTGTGGTAACCCAGGATTATGGCGTTGCCGCAATGGCCCTTGCAAAAGGAGCCAGGGCAATCAGCAACTCGGGCATAATATTTACCAAGTTCAACATTGATGCATATCTGGCGCAAAGACACCTGGCAAAGGAAAACCGGCGCAAGGGAGGTAAGTTTCCAAAAACTAAAAAGCAAACCAAAGAAGACCTGGGGGCTTCATTTGTTCAGGCGCTGAACTCATTGATCGGTTGAATATAATCGATGTTTGCCCCGGACTCACTTTTCTGTTGCCGTGACTATCTTTTATGAAAAATTCGAGTTGATTTGCAGCCTATTTTTTATATTTTTTCATTTTAACAACCCTATTCACTACTGCATAACCGGCTATTCCCAATGCGCCGCCGCCAAGAACGAGACCCAATGCCATCAGTATGTTATTTGTTCCCTTTTCATCATCGGCCCCGGGATCGTCATCACTTTCCGGAAGAGGGGAAGCGGTTTCTGATGCATCGGGCTGAGGCGAGGCTGAAGCGGACTGTTCCGGCTGAGGGGTTTCGGAAGGCGTCTCGCTAGGTGCTGCGGAAGCTGAAGCTGATGGCGAAGGCTGGGGAGATGCGGTTGGAGAGGAAGAAGGCGTCTGTGAGGGAGTGGGAACGGGGGAAGGCGTTGGGCTGGGTGCCGCGGATGGTGTCGGGGATGGTGTCGGAGTCGGCGAGGGTGTAATCGAAGGTTCGGGAGACGGACTCGGCGATGGCGATGGCGATGGCGATGGCGATGGCGATGGCTCGGGTTCGGACTCCTTTGTTATGGTTAAAAAATACTGCGCGGGAATGCCCGACTCGGATGTGCAGACGAACGGATATTGGCTGGTGCCTGAAGGTAGAGGGAAAACCCCCTCGCCGCTTACGGAACTGAAGGGGCAGACCTTCAATGCTTCGATTGAAACCGACGCTGTTTCCGGACCAACGCCGTGGAATACTTCATGTACGGACGGCGGGACATCCACTGAAATCCCGTTTATTACAAACGTGTGTATTTTATTTACATCGCATAGTTCCTGATATATCCTGACAGGCATCGGATCGGGATATATAAGATTATTGTGATGGTTGATGCACAGCTCTTCTGAAGTATGGTTGTTGGAGATGAAACCCGGACCGTCTCCCGAACCGACAAATACCCAGAACTGCCCGTCGCTATAGCGGACGATGCTTTTTCTGAACCCATCGGGATAGGAAACCCTGGAGAGAATATACAGATTGCCATCGCCATCGATATCCATGTACGAAGGATAATTCAAATGGGTCTTGTCGGTTATCCTAAGCCAGTCCGTATCAACCGGACCCTTCATATAAATGCAATGCCCCAGATAATCCGATATATAAGTGGTTTCGCCGAACCTGCAGATGTCAATCATATAAAGGGCTTCGGGAGGGCTTTC
>JAWOIG010000009.1:0-9611 GCA_046484775.1 Clostridia bacterium
CATATATAAAAAACAGGATATATATCCATTGTGCGAAAACAGGCCATAAACTGGATAACATCAGGTTCAGCGACAAGGTTTCATTTTGTGTCGTGGCGGAGGCACAATTAATTCCCGAGGATTTCAGCATGAAATACAGCAGCGTGGTCGTATTTGGCAAGGCAAGCGAATTGACGGGCAGCGACAAAAAAGAGGCCCTAATGATGCTGATCGGCAAATATTCCGCCGGACATGAAGAGGCGGGAAAGCAATATGTCGAGAGGGAAGCGGATGCTACGGCGGTCATCATGATCGAGCCCATGCATATAACGGGAAAGGCAAGGACATGACCCCGGGTGCATCGACAAATCCGGTGCGGCAGCCGGAGCACAGCTGTTATCAGAAAATATAAATCGGAAAATAATGCTATTTGACGTTGGAGGGAACATGCGCAGAGAAGGAAGGTTCATTACAGAGGAAGAAGGTCCGGGTCTGGGATACCTTTTGTATATTCCGGATGAATATAAAGTGGAGGAAAAGCATCCCTTGATGCTGTTTTTACATGGTGCAGGCGAAAGAGGAGCGGATACAACGGCTGTGAAAAAGCACGGACCGCCGAAACTTATTGAAGCCGGAAGGGATTTTCCATTCATCATAGTGTCTCCACAGTGCCCGGCTGATTCATGGTGGTCTTCCGAATTGCATAGACTGCACGGGCTTTTGGAAAATCTAAAGAGAAGGTATAATATCGATGAAGACAGGATATACCTTACCGGCCTCAGCATGGGAGGCTACGGAACATGGGATATGGCGATGGAATATCCGGGGATGTTCGCCGCCCTTGTCCCGATATGCGGAGGATCACGCAACAAGGCGGGCTTTAAAAAGATAGCTCACATACCTGCGTGGGTTTTTCATGGCGAGGAAGACAGGGTGGTCCCATTTGAATTATCGCGGGAAGCGGTTGAAATCTTAACGCGACTTGGCGCTGATGTTAAGTTAACGGCATATCCGGGTGTGGGACATGACTCATATACCAGGGTATATGACGATTCCGGAATCTATGAGTGGATGCTTGGCCAAAAAAGAAGGGCTCCCGTGGAATTTTGAATAGAATTCCCGGTCCGGTGTATTCCTTTATGAAACCTCAGGGAATATGAGGAAACACGGCATCAGGCTGGCAGGTGCGGGTTTTTCAAGGGAAGCACCGCCGATTGACAGAGATAAAAGAAGCCTATGGGCAGGTTGGCATGGAAGAGGAGGCGGGTATGCCGGAATTCAATGAATTATTCGGAGCTATGACTGCGGCGGCGGTTTATTTGACTGCGGCGATGGTCTTCGTTTTCAAGCTGGCGGGAATGCCGCGGGCAGGATATTGGACGGGATTGGTCGAGTTCATGATGATAATTCCCCTTGGATACCTGTTCATATCGGGATTTGAAAACAAAAGGCCTTTCGTATACTTTCTACAGACAGGCCTGATGATATCGTGGCTTTGCATGATGCTGATGCTGGATTACATCCGGCAGTCTGAGTTTCGAAAAACGAAATGGAAGATAATTGCATATACCATCTGGTTTTTTGCCGGCACGGCCGGCATGCTCGGGGTCGCGGCAAAGGCTGGCGGAGTATGGCTGGCGGCGGCAATCGTCATGTTTGCTTCGATGACTGTGCTGACCTTTACGCAGAATTCCGCTGTACGCAGGCAATGAAGGCGGCATGAAGTGAAAAAGGATAATCTCATTCGGAGCGGTAATAAATATAACGGCGGGATCTATGATATATGACATCGTAATAGCCGGAGCCGGTCCTGCCGGCTCTACATTGGCAAGACTGATTGGCCCGGGGCTCAGGGTAATGGTTGTCGACCAGAGAAACCTTGATGAAAACACCGGATTTATAAAGGAAAAGTGCTGCGGTGGTTTGCTCGCGCCCGATGCGCAGAAAGTTCTTGCTGAGCAGGGGCTTGGCGTACCCGTGGAAATACTGACCGGTCCGCAGACTTTCAGCGTAAAATCAATCGACCTCGACAATGGCATCACAAGATACTACCAGAGGCATTATCTTAATATCAACAGGGAAAAGTTCGACCGGTGGCTTGTTTCGCTTGTTCCGGGCACGGTGGATAAAAGATTCGGATGCATCTTCAGGGATTTTGAGGATTGCGGAGATCATCTTGAAATAAATATTCATAACGGTGTCAACGAAGAGATTATTAAGACCAAAGTGCTGGTCGGGGCGGACGGAGCCGCCTCAAGGGTCAGGCGGAAGTCTTTTGCATGGCGTGAACGGGCTGAGTATATATCAATACAGGAATGGTATGAAACAAGCAAAGTCAATCCACACTATGTATCGGTTTTTGACAAGGATACGACGGATTTTTATTCGTGGATCATACAAAAGAACAATCATCTGCTTCTGGGGTCAGCAATTCCAAAAAAGGAAGATGCAGTAGCGAGGTTCGCCGCACTTCGGGACAGGATGAGGGAGCTCGGATATATTGAGGGAAATCCGGTAAAGAGAATGGGAGCCGCCATCATACGGCCGCGCAGAGGAAGGGATATTTTCACCGGCAGCGATAAGGTTGCACTTGTTGGTGAGGCGGCGGGATTCATAAGCCCAAGCTCAGCCGAGGGAATAAGTTATGCATTGCGAAGCGGAGCCATGCTCGCCGAATGCATCAATGAATTCGGAATGGATTTTTCAAAACCATATGGAATGCGGGCGGGTAAGCTCAGGAGAAATCTTGCAAGAAAGAACATAAAGGCCCTGGTCATGTACAACGGGCTTGTCAGGCGGTTGATTATGAAAAGCGGTATCCTGAGTATGAATGCAGACCGACAGAACATCGTATGAATAAAAAAGTGGTACAATATTTATGAAGCCCACAATCGGGCTTGAATAATCAATAAACTGAAGGATGGGATTTCCAAATGTCATATTCATTGAAGATGGTTTCGCGAAAGGCAGGACTGCCGCCGGGAACGCTGATCCACATAGGGGAAGCCAGGGAAGACGGGGTCATAATCTCAAGGACAACCTACGACAGGGATACGATTGAAGAATCTTCCTATGGGAGCGTTGAGGAATGCCTTGCGGACATACGGGAGGACAAGCAGAACTGGATAAATATCGACGGTCTTCACAAACCTGAGATCATTGAAAAAATCGGCGCTGCACTCGACATAGACACGCTTGTCCTTGAAGACATAATGAATACGGGGCAAAGGCCGAAAATCGATGATTACGGAAACTACCTTTATGCGGTGCTCAGGATGATATATGCTTCCGAGGATCACCGCGGCATAGAAACCGAGCAAGTCAGTATATTAATAACGAAATCCACAGTGGTCACATTCCAGGAAAAACCGGGTGACGTACTGGATCCATTGCGCGAGCGGCTCAGGATGAAGACAGGAAGGATCAGGGGAATGCCAGCGGATTTTCTGGCATATGCAATCATCGATGGAATCATAGACAATTATTTCATAATACTTGAGAACCTCGGCAACAAACTTGACGAGCTTGACGATAAGCTGACGACGGATACATCGCCCGACCTGCTGAAGGCTATACATGAAATGAAGAATGATGTCATAATGCTGCGGAAATCGGTCTGGCCGGCAAGGGAAATGCTGGCGGACATTGACAAGAGCGACACTGCACTGATCGACGGGAAGACAAAAAAGTACTTCAGGGATGTCTATGACCACACCGTAAGGATAATCGATTCCCTGGAAACCTTCCGCGATGTACTGTCAAGCATGACCGAGCTTTACATGACGGGGGCCAGCAACAGGATGAACCAGGTCATGAAGGTACTGACGATCATTTCAACGATTTTCATACCCATGACCTTCATAGCGGGAATTTACGGAATGAATTTCAAATATATGCCCGAACTTGGCTGGAAGTCAGGATATTATCTCACATTGATATTGATGGCCGGCGTATTTGTATCCATGCTGGTGTATTTCAAAAGAAAAAAATGGTTCTGAGGAGCCGGACATACCCGGATTGACATTATGAGGAAATCCAGGGAAGAGGAAGTTTTAAAATGCCTGAACTCTCTCTGAGGTACATTCATTGAGAAAGGATGAGTATGCCATGGAACGGTGGAACCGGTTTGCTAAAATTCGTATAAATATGTAATTCCTGTGCGATTGAATAAATACCGGGTCCTAAGGTGCGGAAATATGAAGAAAATATTGCTTATAATTATTCTATTGACACTGGTTTCCGGCTGCGCTGCAAAGAAGTACGATGCCATGCCATCGGAATCAAATCCGAACCCGAAGACTTCCGGGACTTCAGGCATTCTGCCGTTTGGTGAAAAACTTGGTTATGTCATTGAATTCAATGTCGAAAGCTATTTTATTTACATCGACGAGTGCGAATGGATAACAATGCAGGACAAGGACCGGATCAAGGCGCTCGGGCTGAATGAGGATACAGACATGCCCGGAGGTTTTTATATTTACAACCCCGATGTTGAAAAAGAAAAATTCCTTGCAACTGCATCCACCCGTTATTTTATAATCGGCAGGGATGAGATGATTTTGGTGGAAACGGACGCAGCGGGTTTTAAAAAGCGCATGGAGGAGTACAGGGTCTTGTGCAATGTCACGGCCCTTGGAAATATTGTTGTGGTAGTTGCGGAAGTTTACGTTCCGTAGACCGAGGGGGTTTGATTATGGGTATTGAGTTCAGAAATTATAAAGGCGGACCCGGCTTTTCGGATGATTTCCATAAAGTCAGG
The DNA here is from genome assembly GCA_046484775.1 of Clostridia bacterium. GTDB lineage: Bacteria > Bacillota > Clostridia > DUPQ01 > DUPQ01 > JAFGQE01. The sequence continues at coordinate 4,739 of JAWOIG010000009.1, forward strand.
GATTTTCTGATAAGGATAAGCAGCCGGGGGCTTACATCCGTATGCTTCATGTGGGAGAGATGGGAATGGGCGTTTTCATTCACATCGCTTGATGCTGAAAATCTATCGAAAATAGGAATATGGGAGGACGGGGGCAGAATTGTGGGGCTTGCGACATATGAGGACAGGCCGGGTACGGTGTTCTTTTGCCTTGACAGGGAATACGGCGCATTGAAAAGGGAAATGCTGTCATATGCTCTTGCGAACCTTGGTCGGGACGGCGTAATCAAGGCCGCGATATATGACGATGACCCTGCATTTCAAAAAGAGGCTTCCTTGCTTGGCATGAGGCCGACCCAGCACAAGGACCACAGGTCGATCATGTATCTGGAGGATGGCGTACCGGGTTACTCGCTTCCCGAGGGATACCGGATATGCAGCCTATTGGGAAATTCCGATATTTTGCAGTACAATCGGGTGCTTTGGAGGGGCTTCAACCATGGAGTAGATCCGCCGGAGGATGAGGATACGATAATGAGCAGAAAATACAGTCTTTCGGGACCGCATCTTAAGCTTGACCTGAATATTGCGGTAGTGTCCCCTGAAGGGAATTTCGTTTCCTATTGCGGCATGTGGTATGACGAAAGTACGGACTATGCCTTTGTGGAACCGGTTGCGACCGATCCGGATTATAGGATGAAAGGCCTTGGAAAGGCAGCCGTGCTTGAGGGTATCAAAAGAAGCTCGCTGCTTGGCGCAAAAAAGGCCTTGGTGGGATCCTCCCAGCAATTCTATTTCAACATAGGCTTCAGACCTATGCCCGGGGCTACATTCTGGGAAAAAAGCTGCGGAAAATAAGAAAAAACCACTCATAGGACAATAAGAAGACAGGGCTATGTTTGAAAAAGCATGCCGGATATCAAACAGTTGCCTTGGGCATTTGTTTGAAAGTGCTGTTTTTGGTTCAGTAAAAATCAAACAGTTGCCTTGGGCATTTGTTTGAATGTGCCGTTATTGGTGCAGTAAAAATCAAACAGTTGCCTTGGGCAATTGTTTGAACTTGTTATTGTTTGAACTTGTTGATTCGAGCAATTACTTTGGGCAGCCGCTTTATTTTTGTGGGATAATACTATTGGAAGCATGTGGCGGGAGGTGGGCAGATATGGGTTCCGACATGGATATAACCGGATATTTCAAGGAGCTTGACAGAGCGCTGTTCATGGAGTGCAACAGCCGGTATGCGGGAGTGGACGCAGCTTTCCCGATAGGGCACGGACAGACGATATCCCAGCCGTCGCTGGTCCTTGAGATGACGACCATGCTTGATATCAGACCGGGCTGCAGGGTGCTTGAGATAGGTACGGGCAGTGGATATCAGACCGCATTGCTGGCGAAATTCGCCGGCGCCGTCTATACGGTGGAAAGGATAGAACCGCTGATGACGGCTGCGCGGGAACGACTTTCCCGGCTTGGATTTGAAAATATACATTACAGGCTTGGTGACGGGTCGCAGGGGTGGGATGAGTATGCTCCCTATGACAGGATAATGGTTACGGCTGCGGCGCACAGGATTCCTCCACGGCTGGTTGATCAACTTGTTCCCGGCGGAAAGATGGTTATACCTGTGGGCATGGGGATACAGACGCTGTCCGTGGTATATAAAGACATAGGCAATAATGTAAGGGTGGAAGAAGGAATACCTGTACTATTTGTTGATTTGGTCGGGGATTATTGACAGGAGGATGAATCATGGTGGCATACATAATGAAATTCTATATGGTTGTCATTGAATTCCTTGGCAGGATTTTTATTTTCAACAGGAACCTTCCGAAGGGATTCGTGGCCTGGAAAGACATCTCATATTCTGAATGGGGAAGTCTTGATGCATATCGCCCGGCGGATAACGAGGAGAGGCTTCCCGTGCTTTTATATATGCACGGTGGCGGCTGGACAACCGGGAATAAGGCTACAAGCACCAGGCAGTGCGTTTCAATAGCCATCGAAGGGTTTTTGGTTCTGAATGTACAGTACAGGCTTGGTCCGCGCTGGAAACATCCGTCGCAGCTTGCCGACATCGGCAGTGTTCTCGGATGGCTTATGGAAAACAAAGACAGCTATAATGCGAACACCGACAGGATATTCTTCGGAGGAGGTTCTTCGGGTGCCCATCTGGCGTGCCTGTCCGCCTGCATCGCAACAAATGAGACGCTTAGGAAAAGAATCGGAGTGGATTTCCCAATCGAGGCGCATCAGGCCGCGGGTTCGATACTCGTATACGGCGCATACAATATGGAATCGATTAAACATTCGGGATTCCCGATGATCAGGCAGATGGTGAAAAGTTATACGGGAACAAAAAAAGCCTCGGAGTATGAGCTTAAGGATCAGATTTCGCCGGTGCACCACATAACGGATAAATTTCCACCTGCATTCATAACCGTGGGTGAAGTCGACCCCCTCTATGGACAATCCCTGGAGCTGATGGAGATGCTTGATGAAAAAAACAGGCCGTACGAAAAACTGCTGTTCGGCAAGGAAGTGAAAAATGCCGGCCATGCATTCTTGAATTTTCACTACAGGGACTGCACGCGGCAAGCCTACAAAGGGATTGTCACATTCATGAAGAAATATTCAAAAAAGTGATTGCAGCATTCACGAAAAAATATCCGGGTAAGATATGAAATCCTTTGGTGCAAGCACGGCATGCTATTGTGTATAATTGCATAAAGGAGTTTCGCTGATGAAAGATATGATTATGACGACGAAAGACATCGACTTCAAGCGTGCGGCCAAGGGGCTCAGGGGTGTGATAAAGGAAACAAAGCTGATATACAGCGATATATTCAGCGCAGAAAGCGGCAATGCGGTTTATCTCAAGCCCGAGAATCTTCAGGCGACGGGAGCATTCAAAATAAGGGGAGCCTATAACAGGATAAGCAAGCTGAGCCCTGAAGAAAAGGGAAGGGGTTTGATTGCATCCTCGGCGGGCAACCATGCACAGGGCGTTGCACTGGCGGCGAAGCTTCTGGACGTCCATGCCATCATTGTAATGCCTTTGTCGACGCCTCTCATAAAGGTCGAAGCCACCAGGTCATATGGAGCAGATGTGATTCTCTTCGGGAATTGTTACGATGAGGCTTACGGTGAGGCAATAAGGCTTATGGAAGACAACGGATATGTCTTCATACATCCTTTTAACGATAGCGATATAATCGAGGGCCAGGGAACGATCGGTCTCGAGATTCTGACCGAGCTGCCTGAAACAGACTGCATCGTCGTGCCGATAGGCGGCGGCGGTCTGATAAGCGGAATAGCGATGGCGGCAAAACAAATAAAACCCGATATAAAGATAATCGGAGTGGAACCCGAAGGTGCGATGGCCATGAAGCTTTCCGTTGAAAAGGGAGAGCTGGTATGCCTTGACGGCGTATGCACAATAGCCGACGGAGTCGCAGTGAAAAATCCCGGGGACATTACATTTCCGATAATACAGCGATATGTCGACGAGATCGTAACGGTTACGGATTTCGACATAATGGAATCCGTGCTGGTTCTCCTTGAAAGACATAAGCTGATAGGCGAGAACGCAGGGGTTCTTTCACTTGCGGCATTGAAAAAAATCAAGGACAAGGGCAGGAATACAGTTTGTCTTATAAGCGGCGGCAACATTGACGTGCTTACCATATCTGCGATGATAGACAGGGGTCTTGTTTCCAGGGGCCGCATTCTGCGCTTTACGGTGGATCTTCACGATCAGCCCGGAGAGCTTCTCAAGGTGGCTGAAATACTGGCGGACCTTCATGCAAATGTCATAAAGCTGGACCACAACCAGTTCAAGACAGTGGACAGGCTGATGGAGGTCCAGCTGGATGTAACGGTCGAGACCAAGGGCCGGGCGCATATAGAGAGCATTCTGGATGAATTCAGAAAGAAGAACTACACGGTTACCGAATTGTGAAATATGAACGGAGATCATTGATGGGATTTCTGCCGGTCAACAGGGATGATATGAATGCTAGGGGATGGGACAGCCTGGATTTCCTGCTGATCAGCGGAGATGCTTATGTGGACCACCCGTCGTTTGGAACCGCGGTGATTTCCAGAGTTCTTGAAAATGCCGGTTTTAGGGTAGGGATAGCGGCCATGCCGGACTGGACGAATCCCGGATCAATCAGCCTGATGGGAAGGCCCAGGCTTGGCGTACTTGTCACATCAGGGGTCATAGACTCCATGGTGAACAACTATACGGCATTAAAAAGGAAGAGAAGGGAAGACAGATATTCCCCGGGCGATGCGGCCGGAAAAAGGCCGGACAGGGCAGTGATAGTGTATACAGGGCTTGCAAAGCAGGTTTTCAAAGGTATCCCTGTGATAATAGGCGGGGTCGAGGCCGGGCTTCGGAGATTCGCCCATTATGATTATTGGAGCGATTCCGTCAGAAGGTCCGTGCTGTTCGATTCGAAGGCCGATATACTTGTATTTGGCCCGGGAGAGCAGGCAATCGTCGAAATTGCAGGCAGGCTAAGGGTAGGCGCGTCGCTTGCCGGTATACGGGGCACTGCATATATATCGAATGAAATTCCGGACGGTTCCATCGAGGCCGCTTCATATGAGGAAACCGCGGCGGACAGACGCAGGTTCGCCGAGGCATTCAAGACCGAATATGAGGAGCAGGACCCATACAGGGGAAAACCCGTTTACCAAAGGCATGGGGACAGATTTCTCGTATCGATGCCTCCTCCGATGCCGATGACAACAGAGGAACTCGATGAAGTCTATTCGCTGCCCTATGAGCGTACATACCACCCGATGTATGAAAAAGACGGCGGGATCAGGGCTCTCGAAGAAGTCAGGTTCTCTATAACGAGCCACAGGGGATGTCCGGGCGGATGCA
>JAWOIG010000015.1:0-11473 GCA_046484775.1 Clostridia bacterium
CGATTGAAGCTTCTCCCGTATTGGACGGGGTTGATTCAACCAGAACCTTGATCGGCTCCGCCTGAATTTCCAGGTTTTCCGGCATAATCGGATACGGAACTATCAGATTGTTCACCGGAACGGCGAACCTGTACTCTATCTTGTCGCCCTCAAAAACCGTTTTCCCGGCTGCGGGTATGTGCTCGATTACAACCGAATTTTCGGTAAGGACATCAGGGACATATCCTCCCAGCCTGAGATTCAATTCAGTAAGCAGATTCTTGACTTCATCCAGCGTCATCCCCTTAAAACTTGGAACCGTAACTTCCTTAAGCTCCGGTCCAAGGCTGACATATACCGATACGCTGGCTCCCGGCTTGGCCGTCATGCCTTCCGGGGGATCTGTTCTGATGACCTGCCCCTTTGCTATTTTTTCATTTATAATGTCAATCTGAACCGGAACGAGACCCAGATCAATCAGTGTACGCTCCACTATCCTGTATTCAAGTCCTTCGAATCTGGAGATTTCAATCTCCTCCGGCCCAAGGCTGACGGTCAGCCTGATTTTATTGACAGTCATTTCCTTGAAGACTATCCCCTGTTCCTTATCCTGTGCTATTATGATTCCCGCCGCTGTACTTTCATCATAAACCCCGTGTTTTTCGACTATTATCCTGAATTCAGTCTCCAGTTTGTTCTTTACTTCATCGTAATCCATTCCCCTGTAATCTTCCACAATATATTCCTCGGGATCGGGAATCACTGTTGTCATAAGTTCCGTTATGCCGTAATACGCAATGATAATCATCAGAACAATCGCCGAAAGCACGGCAATGGTAGTGGAAAGAACATGTCTCTTTTTATATTTTGCCAAGGGTACATCATACTCCTCTCTTTTATCTTTTGTATCTGCAACCGGTGTAAAGTCCTTGGTCGCATCAGTTGAATCATATGCATTGGCTGTGCCGTCGATGAAATCGAGTGTCAGGTTGAATTCGGACGGAAGCTCCTTGCCCGCCATTGCAGCTTCCATTTCACCGAGTAATTCACCAGCCGACTGATATCTGTCGTCCGCACTTTTTGCCATGGCCTTGACCACTATCCTGTTGACGCTGTCTGGGATTTCAGAATTGAGTATTATTGGCTCCGTCATTTTTTCCTGTAGATGCTTGACTGCCACGACAACCGGTGTTTCCCCATCGAAAGGAGGCCTGCCCGTAAGCATTTCATAAAGCACTACGCCAAGCGAATATATATCGGCCCGTGAGTCGACATATCCCCCGCGCGCTTGCTCGGGTGAAAAATAATGGACCGATCCGACTGTTTTCCCACTCAGTGTGAATGTCCTTGCGGTTGTGGCCTTGGCAATTCCAAAATCGGCGACCTTCGCAATACCGTCCTTGGACAGCAATACGTTGTGCGGTTTTATATCCCGGTGAACTATTCCGTTCTTATGCGCGTGAGCCAGCGCCCTCGCTATCTGCATGCCTATGGACAGAGCCTCGGTATAGTCAAGCTTCTCCATGCGTTTAACATAGTCGCTCAGAATGACTCCCTCGATAAGCTCCATGACAATGAAATGCATTTCCATGTCGACCCCGACATCATAGACTGCAACTATATTGTTATGGGAAAGCTTTGCCGCCGCCTGCGCCTCGGCATGGAATCTTTCCACGAACTCTTCGTCCTCAAGGAATTCTTCCTTGAGAATCTTAACAGCCACCGTCCTGTCAAGCTTGTTATCCTTGGCCTTATAGACATGACCCATCCCACCGGTTCCGATGAGTTCAATAAGCTCGTACCTGTCGTTGAGAATGGTATTCTCCATATGTTCCTCCGGTTATTCTTCCATATATATAAGCTGCACGGTTACATTATCCCTGCCGCCCCGTTCATTTGCCTTGTCAATCAGCTTTTGCACCGCTTCCGCGGGATCCGCCGTATTCATTACTATTTCAAGTATCTCGCAGTCCTCGACGGCATTGGTGAGTCCGTCCGTACACAGCATTATAATATCGCCCGCCGATGCCTCGAAGTTAAAAATATCAACATCGATATCCCTGTCGAGACCAAGCGCCCTGGTTATTATATTACGGTTTGGATGGTATCTTGCCTGTTCCCTGGTTATCCGGCCGCAATCAACAAGCTCCTCCACATAAGAGTGATCCTTTGTCAACTGTCTGATCCGGTCTTTCCCCGCCACATAGACCCTTGAATCGCCGATATGTCCTGTGTATGCCTTTCCTTCCGACAGCACACACAATGAAAGGGTCGTTCCCATGCCTGATACGGATCTTACCTCTACACACTTCTCGATTATCTCCAGATTTATCCGGTTGAACATATCGCCCAGTATTTTATTCATACCTGGATCCGCACCGCCGGTTCCCGGGCAGCCTCCGAAAGTTTTCTCCAGAACCTCAACAGCCATTTTGCTGGCAACATCCCCAAAATCCATTCCACCCATGCCATCGGCTACTGCAAAAACCATATAGCCTTTGTTCCTGCAATCAATAACGGCATGACAGTCTTCATTTTTGTCCCTTACAATGCCTTTATCAGTCCCGACGCCGTATTTCATCTGCATGGCTCCTCCTAAGCTGGCCACAGGCAGCTTCTATATCCCCGCCCAGTTCTCTTCTGACAGTAACATGAATACCATTTTTTCCAAGTATATCATAAAAGACCGCGGCGTTCTTTCCCGGATTGCCCTTGTATTCAACACCTTCTATCAGGTTGACCGGTATAATATTAACATAGCAAAGCATGCCTTTCAACAGTCGCGCAAGCTCCAGCGCCTTTGCCGGTGAATCATTGACTCCGGGAATAAGGGCGTACTCAAAAGATATCCGCCTGTTTGTTTTTTCTATATAGTATCTGCAGGCCTTCAAAACTTCTACGATCGGGTATTTTTTATTTACAGGCATTATCCTGCTTCTTGATTCATCTTCTGTTTCGTGAAGGGATATGGCGAGGTTTACCTGGCTTCCATAATCTGCGAATCTGATGATTCCGGGAACCAGGCCGCAGGTTGAAACCGTTATCCTTCGCTGGCCTATTCCAAGCCCTTTCGGATCGGCCGCCGTGTCCAGAAACCGCAACAGATTGTCATAATTGTCAAATGGTTCTCCCGTTCCCATTACCACTATCCTTGATATCCGTATTCCTGAACGGATTTCCGAGGCGATTATCTGCCCTGTCATTTCTCCCGTTGCCAGATTCCTCGCTAATCCGTCCTTGCCCGATGCGCAGAAACTGCAGTTCATCCTGCATCCGGCCTGGCTTGAAATGCACAATGAATATCCATAGGAATATTTCATCAGCACACTTTCAATCATATTCCCATCGGATAGACGAAACAGGTATTTGATAGTCCCGTCAGTTGATTCCAGCGTTTTTTCTACCGAGGGAATATCGGTTGTAAAAACAGACCCAAGCTTCATGGCATCTGATTTCGATATATTGGTCATTCTTGAAAAATCCGGGATTTTCTTTTTATAAAGCCACTCGGACACCTGCCTCGCTTTATATGGCAAAAGCCCGATTCTTTCAATCTCGCCGGCTGCTTCATCCGGTGTCAGATCGAATATATTGATCATACACGCCTCGCTATCCTGGCCATATAGAATCCTCCCGTCATCCCGTCCGGCAGAATAAGCCTTTCTTCTTTCAGAACAAATCCGGCATTTGATTCAAGCAGGGAATCAACCGCTTCCCTGTTTTCTTCTTTAAAAAGTGTGCAAGTACCATACACAAGCGTTCCGCCGGGTTTCACATATCCGGCGCATGCCGCGAGTATTTTTCTCTGCAGGTTATAGAGCGCCATGTCTTCCTTGTAATTCAACTTTATTTCCGGCCTTCTCTGCGCCGTACCGAGTCCGCTGCAAGGCGCGTCGACAAGCACCCTGTCAAACCGGCCGTCGAACTCCGGATTAGCCAACGACATATCCATTTGCAGGCATCTTGCGTTATTTATGTTCATGTTCAAAAGCGCGCGCTTCATATATTCGACGCGGTGTGCATGAACATCGCATGCCGTTATCGTGCCTGAACCTTTCATCAGACATGACATATGGGCGGTTTTTCCGCCCGGAGCCGCACATGCATCCAGTATATCCTCCCCCTGACCCGGGTTCGTGAATTCTCCCAAGAACTGGGCGCCTTCATCCTGCACGACTATAAGTCCTTCTCTATAGAGCTCCATCCCGGAAACCGCCCCGCCTCCGCTAAGATAATACGCTCCGCGGGCAAGTTTTCCCCGGGTATAATCCAATCCCATGTCAATAAGCATGGCTTCTCTTTCATTGCCTTCTCCGCAATCGCTGAACCTGATGCATGTCATTGCCGGCTGGTTCATTACCTTCAATATTTGCTCGGCGCCATCTGCGCCGAACTGGTCCGAAAGCCTGGCGACCGCCTCCATGCTGCACGAATACTTCACAGAGATGTATTCATTGCCCTGAAGGCTGTCTACAATGGAAAATACGGTGCTCTTTCCGCGGGACAGATTCCTCAGCACCGCATTTACAAAGCCCTTCGACTTGCTTCCGGTAAGCTTGCCGGCAAGAGTTACCGCTTCATTGCATGCGGCGCTGTCCGGCACTCTGTCCATAAAAAGAATCTGGTAAGCCGCTGTTTTTAGCACTACGGCCACCGCAGGTGATATTTTTTTAAGTTTTATATTGGAAAAAAGCGATATGGCATAATCCAGGAGCATGCTGTTCCTGAGTGTTCCCATAACTATATTGGTTATGAATGAGGCGTCGGTCTCGCCAAACCCGTGCCTGCTTCTTATTTCATCAAGAACTATATTAGAGTAGCCCTTGTTGTAAAGCACCTCGTGTACGGCCTTGAATGCAGCCTCCCTTGCGTTCATCGCCTGTTCCTTGAAATCAGTATCAGGCGTACCAGCGTCATTATTGCAGATAAAGCCGCCGCTATATATGTCAGCGCAGCGGCATTCAGAACCTTTTTTGCCGATACAAGCTCATCATTGTTCAGTATTTCACCGGTTTCAAGAAGTTCCATCGCCCGTCTGCTTGCATTCATTTCAACGGGAAGGGTAACAAGATAAAAAAGCACCGCTGCGGAGAAAAGAATAATCCCCAGCTCCAACAGTATATCGATGCTGAATATCAGACCGGCTATTGCAATATAAGGTCCGGCAATCGATCCGATGTTCGCAATGGGAACCAGAAACGACCTGAGTTTCATCGGACCGTATTCATCCCTGTGCTGCAGCGCATGTCCGGTTTCATGAGCGGCGACGCCCACGGCGGAAACCGAAGAGGATGAGTGTACGGAATCCGAAAGGCTTATTATGCCTTTTTTAGGGTTAAAGTTGTCCGTAAGATTTCCGCTTATCCTGACCACGTCCACATCGTTGAGCCCCCCATCATCAAGCATCCTTCTCGCAGTCATGGCGCCTGTGATCCCGCTCTCCGTCCTGATCTTTGAAAATTTCCTAAAAGTCGACCCGACCCTCGCTTGAGCATAAAGACTCAGCAATAAAGCCGGTATCATAAGCCAGAAATAATAATACATTACCATTCCTCCCTTCCAAGGACTTCATTTGTCCTGAAATTGTGCCAGCATTCGGCAATATGAAGTCGTTTGCCATTTTCAAACTGAACCTCGAAAATACACAGGCTGCCCCTGCCGCAGCAGACAACGACCTGATCCTTCGATGCGGTTGTTATTTCACCCGGAATACCGCATGCATTCCCTTTCTCATAACCAGATGAGGAAATTCGCATTCTTTTTCCTTTATATGTTGAGAAACAGCCCGGCCATGGATCAAGAGCCCTGATCTTGTTATGTATTGAACGGCTGTCCTTGTTCCAGTCGATAATCCCTTCTTCCTTCCGAAGCATCGGTGCATATGAAGCCCATGAATCATCCTGCGGTACTCTTTTCAAAGATCCCAGTGATAATTTTTCAATGGTTTCCACCAGTAAATCGGCTCCGATGATTTTCAGCTTGTCGTGAAGTTTTCCGGATGTCATGTCTTCCGGAATTTCTGTTTTTGCAGAAAGAAGAATGTCCCCGGTATCCATTCCGGCATCGGTCATCATTGTCGTAACCCCTGTGATGGGATCACCGTTCATTACCGCCCTGTGTATGGGGGCCGCCCCCCTGTAGGCCGGCAGAAGCGAAGCATGCACATTTATACAGCCCAACGGCGGAATATCCAAAATCGACTTGGGAAGTATCTGCCCATATGCGCAGGTAACGAAAAGATCCGCCTGCAAATCAGACAGCTCCGATATGAAGGCGGCGTCCCTTGCTTTTTCAGGTTGAATTACTTTTATTCCATGCGACCGGGCCGTGGTTTTGACCGGGGAAAATGACACCGATCCCCCGCGGCCTCTCTTTTTGTCCGGCTGTGTCACAACCGCGCAAACCATGTATCCATTCGAAATCAGCCTCTCAAGACTAGGGACGGCAAACTCCGGCGTGCCCATAAATACTATTTTATAAAGTTTCTTCATGCAAGTTTCCGGATGCCTCCAGTTCCTCGGCCGTAATGTACTCTGTTGCAATATCCGTGAATAGTTTTCCAAAAAGATGATCCGTTTCATGGCATATGACCACCGCCGGAAGTTCAACGGCATCCATAGTATGTTTGACGCCTTTCCTGTCCTGATAACTTACCTTTATAGAAGCGGGTCTACTGACCTTTCCGTAAATTCCCGGTACACTAAGGCATCCCTCGATTTCAATTTGCTCGCCTTCCGCCTCTGTGATTTCAGGATTTATCATTTCCATCAGGCCTTCCCCCGTATCAAGGACTATGACTCTTTTCAATATGCCGACCTGCGGCGCGGCAAGGCCTATGCCCGGGGCATCATACATAGTGTCTGCCATATCGTCCAGCAGCCTGTGCAGCGCCGGGTCGAATCTTTCGACTGTCCTTGCCTTTTTCCTTAATACGGAATCCTCATCCGTCCTTATGTTTCTAAGCGCCATACCTTATCCTCACCTTAGTCATTAACTATGGTTTATTATATACTATGCCCTGGATTTTTATCAATAATCGGAGATTACCGGACTGAGTATCACCTGAAGCCGTTATTCGTTTATAGCAAGAACATTCCGTCCCCCTGTATTTCTATCGACATGGCTGTTTCAGCCGGTTTTTTTGAAGATATCTTCAAATACATTCCGTTGACGGCTTCCCTGAGAAGATCATCATCTGTTCCTTTCGCGACAACCCGGTACCTGAACTTTCTGTTGATCCTTGACACCGGGGCATATTCAACCTTTGAGACCTCTATCCCGTCCATCTGCATCATGCCTGCCGAAACATCCGCCCACTTTTGAGCTTCCGAATCACCTACTGACGAAAACACAATCTTTGCAATGCTTCCAAACGGGGGATACGCAAGCATCCGCCTCAATTCCGTTTCCCTGGAGTAGAAGCCGGCGTAGTCCTGGCTTACCCCGTACCTGAGGGCATATGCATCAGTATTATATGCCTGTATTACGGCCCTTCCCTTTTTTGAGCCCCTGCCGGCCCGCCCCGCGGCCTGGGTTATCAACTGGAATATTCTTTCCTGTGAATTATAATCATATCCGGGTGAAAGAGTGTCGGCGGAAAGTATTCCCACAAGGGTTATTTCCGGAAAATCGTGTCCCTTGGCGATCATCTGGGTGCCGATCAGTATGTTTGTTTTTTCCCTTGCAAACCGATCCAGTATAGCCATATGTGAATTTTTATATCCCGTTGTATCCGAATCCATTCTCAGCATGGTTGCCGAAGGAAACAGTGCTTTTATTTCCTCTTCTACCCTTTGCGTTCCTACACCGTGTTTTTGGATTGCCGGTGAACCGCAGGCATTGCATTTGATGGGAACAGGCTCCATATGTCCGCAATAGTGGCATACAAGCGCATTTATATCCTTATGGTACGTCATTGAGATATCGCAGTTTGAACAAAGATTGATGCTCCCGCAATCCTTGCAAATAATATATGAGGCATATCCCCTGCGGTTGAGGAAAAGCATGGTCTGTTCACCCGACATGATGTTTTTTTCAATTTCTTCCTTGAGCCCGCCGCTAAATATTCCATAATTTCCGGACATCAATTCCTGCTTCATGTCGACGATTCTGACATCAGGCAATTCGCCTGCGCCTGCGCGTTCCGTCAGTTCTATAATCCCGCCTTTGCCTTCGAATGCGTGGTAATCGGAAACGGCCGGAGTTGCCGATCCGGCCACTAGGACGGCCTTTCCCAGCCTGCATCTCATGGCAGCCACTTCAGCCGTGCTATATCTTGGGGCAGTTTCACTGATATATGACGGCTCATGCTCTTCGTCCATTATTACAAGCCCAAGATTGTCGAATGGCGCGAAAATACATGACCTTGCCCCCAGCGCCAGCCTTGCCTTCCCGTTGCGGACCATCATCCACTGGTCATAGCGTTCTCCCATTGAGAGCCTGCTGTGCAGCACAGCCAGTTGTCCGGGGAATCTGGCTGCAAAACGCCGAATCATCATGGGGGTCAATGATATTTCCGGCACAAGCACTATGACCTGTCTCTCCATCGCAATCGCTTTCTCCGCAAGTTCCAGGTACACCTCGGTCTTTCCGCTGCCGGTTATTCCGTGAAGGAGAAAAGAATCATATTCCCCCGATTCCATGGCGCTTTTTATTATGCCGCAGGCTTTGGACTGCTGCCTGTTCAGCACAAACCGCTCCTCGCTTTCGATGTTACCGGTTTCGGGATGGAACCTTTGGACTTCCTTTTCAAAAATCTCGACCAAACCCTTTTTTTCAAGTGTCTTTATTATGCTCCGTGAAATAGATTCGTAATTTTCAAAATCACTGACCGTCGCCGATCCAAACTCCAGAAGCAATTCCACCACCCTGCGGTGCTTGATATTTGAGTATTCACCGTTTTCCATCATCTCTGCCGCCGCAGCCCCGGGTATTGCCAGACGTACGGCTTGCTGCATTTTTGCCGACGCAGCCCGGGTCTGGGTTTCAATTATCTCTGCTTCCCCTTTTCTTATCATATGCGAGAGCTTATCCCTGTCCCATTCGATTCCTTCCATGAATTGCCCAAATGTTGACTCGACTCCCGATCTCAACCTGACAAACCGTTCCTTCCTGATTTTCAACCCGGATGGAATCATCGCGGAAACGGCGGTGCCATAACTGCAAAAATACCTGTCGCGCATCATTTTTGCCAACCGGAACATATTCTTGTCAAGCAATGGGACATCATCGATGATACCGTTGATTTCCTTGAGGCTCCTATGCCTTGATTCATTGACAAACGCCAGGAACCATGCGCTCCTGAGCGATTTTCCCCTGCCGAAAGGAACACTTACGCGCATGCCCGTCACGAGCTTGTTCGCAAACCCGCCCGGAACATTATAATTATAAATCCTGTCATACGACCTGTTGGCATCTTCAAGCAAAACAGCGCAGATTTTCATTCTTTCCACGCAATAGATTTTAACACAAAACCGGTGCAAAAAGTATGCATAACCTGTTTGGCCGCACAGGGCTTTGCTTGAAATACCGCGGTAAATATGATTTTATCAATGAATTGATAAATGCATCTTTTTATATTATACTTGTTATAGAAATCAATTCGGAGGACTTTACCGATATGAATCCACAGACATATATTACAGGCACTGCCATTCTTGCCACACTGGGAATTGTGTTCGGAATAATATTCGGCATAATATTCTATCTGCTGTTTTCATACAGCCTTTATATGATGGTTAAGAAAAGAAACATGCAAAATCCATGGCTGGCGTGGATTCCGATTGTGAATATGTACTGCGTTGGAAAGATGACGGGCGACATGAAGATTTTCAAGCTTAGTCTTACCAACACCGAGATCATTCTTCCATTGGCTTTTGCTCTTTTCATCGGCCTCGCCTACGTTCCGCTTGTAGGTGCCGTACTTTCCGCAATAGGACTTTTGGTTCTTGTTATCGCTTTTCATAAGCTATATGAGGAATTTGACCCGGAGAATGCTTTTGTCCTAACCATAATAACAGCAATAATCCCGGTGGTTGCCGCTCCGATTATCATGTTTATTAACAGGAATAAATGATGCTTAAAATAAATACCGGCTGTTTTTTGGGGTAAAAACATCGCCGGGGTTGTAATTTTCGTGAAAATCCATTAGAATACCATTACTGCGGTTATATTTATTAGTCAGAACGGCAGGATGCCGGAAGGCAAGGGAAAACGCGGATTTCAGGACACAGGCCAGAGCTTGGTCCGGGAGCCGGTAATGAACCTTTTCCCATAGGCGACAGGAGATTTATATGAAAAAATACGGCATCGACAACAACACAAAGGATAAAAAATACTCCACACTGGTATATATACCGCATAGCGGCAAACCGTCAAGAACCTATAGACTTACATCACCTTTGGCAAAGGTGTTTTCCATGTTCATGATTTTTTCGGTGGTAATCGCCAGCCTTGCCTTAATCCTTTCTTACTTTATTGTGGAAAACAGGTCTCTGAATGATAAGAACGCATATATAATCAGTAAATACCAGGAACAGATAACCGCATCCAATCTATATATTGACAGGCAGGCTACAATGCTGGAAGACAAGCTCGCCGAATTGAACCAGATAGAATTTACGCAGAACTCCATTTGCTTCTGCCAGAGAAGAAATACGACGACGATGGCGACGATAGCAAGCAGCAAGGCAAGAAACCCCCAAGTCCCTCCAGAGGATTGTTTGGCAGGATGGTGTTCGTGTTGCTCCGAGGCATCGGATGGGTCAGGCTGTTCGGCCTGTTCGGCCTGTTCGGCCTGTTCGGCCTGTTCGGCCTGAGCGGCTTGCTCGGCCTGCCAGCGCGCCTCCTCTTCCATGGCCAAACGGATGTCATCCTTCTGCTGCTCCATCATCGGGATCTGCTCGTTGGTCATCTGGATGATCTGAGAGACCTGCCCGATGCGCTCATTGGCGACGTCCCTTTGCTTCGAGTCGCCGGATTGATCGAGATAGAGGTACTTCTGGTAGTGCTCGAGGGCCTTTTCGTAATGGACGATTGAGGCCTTCATGTTGGCGATGTTCCAGTCCATCTGCCCGATGGCATCCTCGGGAGGATCGCCGGCATCAAAGCCCATCTGGGCATTCTGGGCGAGGTGCTCGTGTTCGAGGACGCCAAGGTTGAACTGAACCATGGCATTTTCGGGATCGAGTTCGAGAACTTTTTCGTAATACTTCCGAGCACTGTCGAGATCGCCGAGACCACGGCGGGCAACGGCGACGGACATCAAGGCATCGAGGTGCTTCGGTTGCAAGGCAAGGACCTGCTCGAAGTAGCCCTGGGCGCGCTCGTAATCGCGCACGTTCAAGATCACGGCCCCGAGGTTTAGAAGGGCCGGGACGTGCTGGGGCTCGAGGGTGAGGGTGCGCTGAAAATGAGCGATCGCGACGGTGACGTCGTTCTGGGCGAGGGCGACGAGACCGAGGATGTTGTAGAGATCGGCGTCGTTCTCGTCAAT
>JAWOIG010000027.1:0-11662 GCA_046484775.1 Clostridia bacterium
CGATAGCCTTTGGACAGATTCTTGATCAGGCGGCCGGCTACATCCGTAATGCGCACGAGTTTCATGATCTCTGACATCTGCTTGATCCGCTGGTCTGACGGGACGCCCTTCAGCTCTGATACAAACTTCAGATATTCGATGACTGTCATATCCAGATAGAGCGGCGGGTTCTCCGGCAGATAGCCGATGCACTTTTTGGCTTGCTGAGGATCATCCAGGATATCGAATCCATTGATGGTCACCGATCCGGATGTGGCTGATAAATATCCGGTCAGGATATTCATGGTTGTCGTTTTTCCTGCGCCGTTCGGTCCGAGAAATCCCAGTATTTCGCCTTTGTTCACGGTAAAACTAACGTTATTGACGGCAAGAATCTCGCCATAGTACTTAACCAGATTGCGAATTTCAATCATTTTGTTTCCTCCCCGCTCCCGCAATCCCTGTCATGCAAGAGCCCATGAATTTACATTTCATGATTATAGCAAAAATCAGTCCGCTGTTAAGCAGATTTCACAATTGTTCAGAATTATGACGCTCCGTTTCTGGGAAAAACCGATATGGTGTATGGTTCCGCTGCGTACTCAGGTCCACCGAGTTATCTCAGGGTGAATTTCGAGTTGCTGCTGTCTGAGATTCTAAATGAATATCTTATCATCAGGGATTATGAGGCCGGCTTGCTGCGGGATTCGGGAGTCGGGGCCATCATCGGAAGAGAAGGCCTTGAGCTTGGCATGGGCGAGCTCGCCGATCTTATTGATAAGTGGGGTGGCTTTTTCTCGGATTATCCTTATACTTTTCCGTTCAACCTGAAAGCAAGGGAGAACGCCGAGTTAATCATGGATGTTTTCATAGGGAGAACACAGCAGGTTCCTTCTCCGGTTTACAATGAAACCGATTCCTCGCTCAGGCAGGAAGCTAAGGAAGCATATCTGAAGTTCCTTTCGGAATACAGGAAGTCGCCCTACTTCGATATCATTAAGGAGCTTTATATACTGCTTGAAAGCAACTCGTTCATATTCAATTCGGATGTCGAAGAATTTTTACAGAGGGTTGATTATTCGGTTTACAGATAGATCAACCTGGCCTATCCGGTAAAACAGGAGGGATGCAGCCCGGGTTTTACTTGACATTTTCTGCGGGGGTGGGTTAATATCATTACAAGGTGCGATTATGAACAGAACGAATACAGCTTGGTTTTATTTTTATTTTATAAAAGGCTGCGTGAAGTGAGTCCGGGATCGTCCTGTAATTAAAAAGGATAGCAGAGGCTCACAGGGTCTCTGCTTTTTATATTATGGCGCCAAAAGCCGGTGCCGCGATGGAGGAAATCATGGTAATTGTACTTAAGCCGAATGCTTCGGGTCAAAAAATCGAAGAGCTGGTGTATGAAATAGAAAACAAGGGGCTTACGGTTGAAAGAGTCGTTGGAAGCGACTATACGATACTGGGCCTTGTGGGCGATACGAGTTCGATGGACATTGACAGGATACGAATAAACGAGATTGTGCACAATGTAATGCGAATCCAGGAGCCGTTCAAACGCGTTAACAGATTTTTTCACCCCGAAAGCAGTCTGGTCAACATTGAAGGAATTGAACTCGGCGGAAATAAGATAGGTGTAATTGCAGGTCCTTGTTCCGTTGAAAGCGAAAGGCAGATTGTAGAGATAGCAATCAAGGTCAAGGAAGCCGGAGCATGTTTCCTTAGGGGCGGCGCCTTTAAGCCAAGGAGTTCCCCATACAGTTTTCAGGGTCTCGGATATGAAGGGCTTGAAATGCTGCGGCTTGCCAAGAGGGAGACCGGGCTTCCTATAGTGTCGGAAATTCTGTCTGAGAGCATGGTGGACAGGTTTGCGCGGGACGTTGACATCATACAGGTCGGCGCCAGGAATATGCAGAACTTCATGCTGCTGAAGGAACTGGGAAAGATAAGGAAACCAATTCTTTTAAAAAGGGGCCTTTCAGCCACGATAGAAGAGTGGCTGATGTCCGCGGAGTACATAATGTCGGAAGGCAATCAGAATATAATACTCTGTGAAAGAGGCATCAGGACTTTTGAGCGATATACAAGGAATACGCTTGACATAAGCGCTGTGCCTGCCGTCAAGAGAATGTCGCACCT
Source organism: Clostridia bacterium (assembly GCA_046484775.1). Lineage (GTDB taxonomy): Bacteria > Bacillota > Clostridia > DUPQ01 > DUPQ01 > JAFGQE01. The sequence continues at coordinate 2,122 of JAWOIG010000027.1, forward strand.
GCCCGTGGTGGTCGACCCGAGCCATGCAACAGGCATGGGCTGGATGGTGCCGCCGATGGCAAGGGCTGCGGTTGCGGGAGGAGCGGATGGAATAATGGTGGAGGTCCACAACGATCCGGCCAATGCGCTCAGCGACGGCAGCCAGTCGATAACTCCCGCAGAGTTCTCGGAATTGATGGCAAGCCTGGGAATAATTGCGGGTGCGATCGGGAGGAGTATCTGAAATGAAGACTATTGAAGCCGATCTTAAGGGAGGAAAGTACGGCATCCATATTGGCGAGGGATCTTATGATGTATTCGGCGCCGAACTGACTGCCAGAGGGGGGAAGGTCTTCGTTGTTGCCGATGAAACCGCTTTTTCATTTCATGGCAAGACGATTATGCGAGTTCTGCCGACTGTTCCGGCTGGAATTAGCTTTGTAAAAGGCGAAGAACAGAAAAACCTGTACACGGTCGGTAAAATACTTGAGGAATGCGGAGCCGCCAACCTGACGAGAAGCGACTGCATTGTTGCCTTCGGAGGCGGCGTATGCGGCGATATAGCGGGTTTTTGCGCTGCGATATATATGAGGGGCATTGATTATTATCAGATTCCTACGACGCTTTTGGCGCAGGTGGACAGCAGTGTCGGGGGAAAGACGGGTGTCGACCTTGTCGCGGGAAAGAATCTTGCAGGATGCTTCAAGCAGCCTCGCGGAGTGTATATTGACGTGGGTGTGCTGGGCACGCTTGCGGAGAGAGAAGTCAACCAGGGCAAGGCCGAGATGATCAAGGCGGCTTTGATCAAAGACAGCAGGCTTGTAGAAAAATTTGAAATGTCCGGGATTGTCAGCGAGGACAACATTCGGGAATGCATCAAAATCAAGATGGACTTTGTAAGAGACGACGAATTCGACGGCGGCAGGAGAATGATGCTCAATTTCGGTCACACGATAGCGCATGCAATAGAGAAAAAAATGGGATATGGCAGGATTCCGCATGGTGAAGCCGTTGCAATCGGCATGGCGGTGATTACCGGGATATCGGAAAAAGCCGGATTCACCAAGGAAGGCACTGCCAAAAGAGTGGAAGAGATTCTCAAAATGAACGGACTGCCTGTAAATACAACTGTAAAAGTGAATGATCTGGCTGATGAAATGGCAAATGACAAGAAAACATTTTCCAAAATGCTGAATCTTGTTTTTCTGAAGGAGATAGGAAATGCATATATTGAGAAAATGACTCTCGATGATTTCATGTCCATTGCGGGAGGGTTTTGATGGATATAAAGATAAGCCCATCCAAACTGAAGGGGAAGATACAGGCTCAGCCGTCCAAAAGCGACGCCCACAGAAAGATAATCTGTGCTTCGCTTGCAAATGGGAAATCCTTCATCGACAATGTTGTTTTATCCAGGGACATTGAAGCGACGATGCGGGGAATGGAATCGGCCGGCTGTACATATGATTCCGGGCAAAGCACTGAATATCCCGGAAGAATTAAGCTTGCTGTCTGCGGAATAGGAAACAGGATTCCAATGCGCAGGGAAGTCGACTGCGGCGAGTCCGGGTCCACACTGAGATTCCTTTCAATGATTTTTGCGGCAATCGGCGGGGAAACCATATTCAAGGGTGAGGGAAGCCTTCCGGGACGTCCGATGGAAGGAGCTTTGGAGCTTTATGAGAGATATGGTATTGAATATAGGATACCTGAAAACGGAATGAATCTGCCTCTTGAAATCTCAGGCAGACTTTCAGGAAATGAATTCCATGTCGATGCAGCTGTTACCAGTCAGTTTCTCTCAGGACTGCTGATGGCTTTGCCGGCTGCAAAATTGCACGCAACCATACATGCCGAAGGATATGCCGAATCAACCGGGTATGTTGAAATGACGATAGAGGCGATGAATCATTTTGGTATACGCGTCCATGGGAACAACCCGTTTGAAATCCCCGGGAATGAAGGTTTCAGACCCCGGTCGCTGGCAATCGAGGGGGATTGGTCGAATGCCTCGTATTTCCTGGCAATGAATGCAATGGGAGCAGATATCGAGTTGGAAGGATTGAGATATGATTCAAAGCAGCCGGACCGGACCGGAGCAAAGCTGATCGGAGAAATCTCGGCAGGCACAGAGATTGAAGCCGATGTATCGCAATGCCCGGACCTTATGCCCACGTTGGCAACCGCAGCCGCTGCTTTTGGCGGAGTTACTCATATAACTGGAGGCAGGCGGCTCAGGGTAAAGGAAAGCGACAGGATAAAGTCAGTTCTTACAGGGCTTTTAAACCTGGGTGTCAATGCATCCGAACGGGAGGACGGCATGGTGATACGCGGTGGAAATACCATATATGGGGGGACGGTTGATTCTTTCAACGACCATAGGATTGCAATGGCATTTTCATCGCTGTGCGCAGTGTCAAAAGGGGATATAATAATAAAGGGCGCGGAATGCGTTTCAAAATCGTATCCGGAATTTTTTGAAGATCTGAGTAAAGTGGGAGGCAGGATTTTATGAGTACATTCGGAAATAGACTGAGAATTAATGTTTTCGGTGAATCCCATGGTCCTGCCATGGGTGTGGTGATCGACGGGCTTGAATCAGGAATTGAACTGGATATGCCGTATATATCAGATATGCTTGACAGGAGGAGGCCCGGTACGGGAAAACATGTCACCGGCCGAAGCGAAGGCGATGTTCCCGAGATACTGAGCGGGGTGATGAACGGACGGACAACCGGGATGCCTCTTTGTGCAATCATACGCAACAATGATGCCAGGTCCGGAGATTATGAAAGACATTCCGATCTGCCAAGACCGGGACATTCGGATTTTACAGCATTTATGAAATACAACGGTTTCAATGACGCAAGGGGCGGCGGAGCATTCTCAGGCCGACTTACTGCGCCAATTGTTTTTGCAGGGGCAATTGCGAAAAGAATCCTTGAAGACCGCGGCATTAAAATTGTTTCGCATCTTTTACAGGCGGGAAGCGTACGCGACATCATGTTGAATAAGCTTGATTATGATGAATCACAGTATCGGGCAATTTGTTCAAACAGCCTGCCGATGATTGATCAAACTGCTTCGGAAACGGCAATGAGGGAGGTTGAGGAAGCAAGAATTTCGATGAATTCAATCGGAAGCTCGATTGAAACCGCGGCATATGGAGTGCCCGTGGGAACCGGTGAACCCGGTTTCGATTCAATGGAAAGCAGGCTTTCGGCAATTTGTTTCGGAATACCGGGGGTCAAGGCGATTGGATTCGGGAAAGGGTTTGGATTTGCCGCCATGATGGGGAGTGAGGCAAACGATCCATTTTATTACGATGGAGACGTGGTGCGGACAAAAACAAATAACTCCGGCGGGATACTGGGGGGGATTTCAAATGGCATGCCGCTTGTGTTTACAACCATAATGAAGCCGACGCCGTCCATCGCCCGCAGGCAGGATACCGTTGACCTGGCGTCCGGGGAGAATGCGGTTATTGAAATCAAGGGAAGGCACGACCCATGCATTGGAATCAGGGCTGTCCCGGTAATGGAAGCCTGCGCCGCGCTGGTGTTGCTGGACTATATGACGGAGGACTAAATGGACGGAATTGATGAAAGCAGGAAAAAAATCAATAATATAGACGCGGAGCTGGCCGCTTTGTTTGAAAAGAGAATGGAATATGTCCGGAAGATTGCGCTGGAAAAAGGCGTAAGCGGAAAGGCAATCCTTGATCCTGAAAGAGAAAGAGCGGTCCTGGAAAGAACTTCGGCTCTCATCAAGGACGAAGGGTTGAGAAATTATGCTGCGGATTTTTTCAGGGACATGATGGAGATATCTAAAAGATACCAGTCGGATATCATTCCGCGGATGAAGGATATTGAACCCTTTGAAATTCCAAAGGGCAAAAAATCCGGATACCAGGGTACCCGCGGATCATATACCGAACAAGCATTCGTTAGATTTTTCGGGGAAGGCCCTGAACCGGAGGCTTATGAAAATCTTGAGGAACTTTTCAACGCAATTTCATCCGGAGCGATTGCCGGCGGGGTGGCGCCATATGAAAATTCGTCAACAGGCGGTGTAAATGCCGTAACGGATCTATTGAGAAAACATGACCTGTATATTAAGGCGGAGACAGAGATAAGGATAGAGCACTGCCTGCTCGGAGTCAGGGGAGCCCTTCTGCGAGACATAAGATATGCTTATTCGCATCCTCAGGGACTCAGCCAGTGTTCGGGGTTTTTCGAAGCAAACAGAGGAATCGCCGAGTGCTCATATGCGAACACTGCTTTTGCCGCGCGCGATGTTGCAGGATGGGGCAGGAAGGAAAACGCCGCAATCGCATCAAAAAGGTGCGCTGAATTATATGGCCTTGATATAATCAGGGAAAATATTCAGGACAATAACCGGAACAAGACGAGATTCATACTGATAAGCCCGGATCCCGCACCGGAACCCTGTGCATCGAAAACGAGCATTTTGTTTACGGCCGGCCATACTCCCGGAGCCCTTTATAAAATACTGGAGCCGTTCTACGATGGAGGAATCAATATTTCAAGGATAGAATCCAGGCCGAATCCACGCAGAAGCTTCGAATACTACTTTTATCTTGACTTCAATGGCAGCATTGAAGAAGACAGGATTAGCGGGGCCATGGAAAAAGCCAGGCAGTCATGCGGCTATTTCAGAATACTCGGCTCCTATAGGATTTTGTGAGGGAAAATGAAACTTGCTTTGATCGGGGAAAAATTATCCCACAGCTATTCGCGGGAAATACATGAAATATTCTTCGGGCTTACAGGCACGGCGGGTTCGTACAGGCTTGTGGAAGTACCCGGCCCGGAAAAACTGGAGAATGCCCTTAGGAATCTGGAGGAGTCAGGCTGTTCGGGCACGAACATCACCATACCATATAAAATCGATGTGCTTTCCCATGTAACATTCAAAAGTCCCGAAGTCTGCAGACTTAATGCCGCGAATACTATTGCTTTTACCAAGTACGGAAGAAATGCATATAACACCGATTACTTCGGATTCATGAGTTCGATTGAAAAGGCGGGCATAAATCCGGGCGAAGGAGGATGGCTGATACTGGGATCGGGCGGAGGCTCCAGAAGTGTTGAGGCTGTTCTTGAAGACATGGGAGCGCCGCGAATATATATTGCCAGCACATCAAAAAGGGGAGAAGGCTATTTGAGCTATTCGGAGCTTGATGGCGTCAACGGGATTTGCGGGGTTGTAAATACAACACCGGTGGGAATGTATCCGGACACGGAAAGTAGTATTTTACCCGAAAAAGCCTTCAGGGAATTGAAATATGCGATGGATCTTGTTTATAATCCTTCAAGGACGAAATTCCTGGAATATGCCCATAACAACGGGTGCATATCGATAAACGGTCTGTATATGCTTGTCGCCCAGGCGGTCAAGGCGCAGGAAATATGGAACGGCAGGACTTTTGGCGAGGATATAATAGATGCAATATATTCGGAAATGGAGAAGAAGATTTGAGTAATATCGTACTGGTTGGAATGCCCGGGTCGGGAAAAACAACGATAGGAAGAACTGCGGCTGCCATGGCCGGAGCTGAATTCATTGACATCGATGAAGCAATTGAATCCGATTATGGCCCGATAGACTCGATATTTTCGGAAAAAGGGGAGAAATTCTTCAGGGATATTGAAAGCGAAATGTTCAAAAGGGCATGTGCAGGCCGGGACTCGGTCATTTCAACAGGCGGCGGAATTGTCGAAAGGGAGGAAAATATCGCTTTGATGAAGCAAAATACAGTGGTTTTCATCGACAGGAACATTGATAAAATACGAAAGACGATTGACAGCGGGTCACGGCCGCTTTTAAGGAATGATCCAAATGCTATCATGGGATTGTATGAAAGGCGGCTTCCGCTGTATCTTGCCGTCATGGATTTCAGCGTGGCTAACAACGGCGAACCTGAAGATTGCGCAAAGATACTGAAAAAAATTATTGAGGACATACATCTATGAAGGCATTGCTTATTGGAAGCGGCAACAGGGGCACCGCATATGCGACTTACCTGAAGGATAGGATTCATGCCGTATGTGATGCGGATATTGAAAAAGCCGGGAGACTGATTGGGGAATTTGGTCTTGAAAACGCTTTGGCGTATGATGATTACAGGAAGTGCACCGGGTATGACAGCATAATAATCGCAGTGCCGGATCACTTGCATGAAGAAGTTTTCCTATGGGCGGCAAAGAGCGGGAAGCCCATCCTCCTTGAAAAACCGGTTGCGGTTAGCAACAGGTCTCTTAGGATAATTCACGGGGCTGGGGCGGATTATGGCAGTGCGATAATCCTGGGCTTCGGCCTTAGATACACTTTCATGTACAGGAAAATCATTGGACTTCTTTCAGAAGGAGCTATCGGGGATGTTGTTGCAATAGAAGCGTCGGAAACGCTTGACAGGCTGCACGCGGCAAGATTCTTCAGACGATGGCACCGTTTTTCCGAATTCAGCGGAGGGTTGCTGAACACAAAATGCAGTCATGACATGGATATATTGAGTCTTGTCGCCGGCAGCCGGGTGAGATATGTATCGTCATTTGGATCGAATTCCGTATTTTCAAAGGGTTTCGGAAACGATGTTTGTAATGAAACCTGCAATTTGTACGAAACATGCCCGTATGTCGATGATTCAGAGGCACATTATTCCACCGCCGACCTTTCGGTCTGTCCATATCGCGCAAAATCGGATATAGTCGACCATCAGGCAGTATCGATGGAATTTGAAAACGGCATAACCGCCGTATTCACACTCACAATGCACTCGGGAAAAGGAAACAGAACAATCAGGGTGCATGGCTCAAAAGGCATGATCAGCGCCGAACTTGACGACCAGAAGGTCCGTCTGACCTTGAATCATCCGTTTTGCGAGCAACTGTTCGAGCCTGATGAAACCGGCGGAAGTCATGGCGGGGGAGACAGATTGCTATGCGAACGCTTCATTGACGCCGTTTTGAACAAATCCTGCGAAAATCAACTCGTCGACGGAATACTTGCAAGCGCCGCGGCGCTTGCGGCAGAGGAATCAAGGCTTGCCGGCAGAATTGTTGACATGAGGGATTTTGCCTGTTACATGGATTGGTAAAATGATATAATATCCGGGAACCCGGTCGACATTCACATACTTGCGGAGGAAATCAATGGGAAAGATAAGAATAGGGATAATAGGAACCGGAAATATAAGCAATACGCATATGGCTGCTTATAAAAAACTTGAGAATGCGGAGCTTGCAGCCGTCTGCGACCTTAACGGGGAGAGAGCGGCGGCTTTTTGCGAAAATTACGGGGTTCCGGTTTATTATACGGACCACAGGAAACTTCTCGCCGATAAAAGCATAGATGCAGTCAGCATATGCACCTGGAACAACAGCCATTCAATTATTGCCGTCGATGCGCTTGAATCGGGCAAGCATGTGCTATGTGAAAAGCCGCTTGCCTTGAATACATCCGAGGCTGTTGCAATGCAGCGGGCGGCTCAAAAATCGGGCAAGCTTCTGATGGTCGGATTTGTAAGAAGATTCGGTAAAAATACCGGGATAGTAAAGGATTTCATTGAAAACGGAAGGTTCGGCGACATTTACTATGCAAGGGCGGGCGTTATCAGGCGCTGCGGAAACCCGACGGGATGGTTTGCAGACAAGAGTCTTTCCGGCGGAGGCCCCCTCATTGACCTGGGCGTCCATATGATAGATCTTTGCAGATTCGTCATGGGCAATCCAAAGGCGGTAAGCGTATATGGCGCCGCATTCGATAAGCTTGGCGCCCGCAACGATGTAAAGATGATTGAAAGATACAGACCGATGGATTCATCGGATATCTGCAATGTTGAGGACTTCGCCTCGGCCATGATTAGATTCGACAACGGAAGCGTGCTTGCCGTGGAGGTAAGTTTTACATTGCATACCGTTAATGAAAGGTTGTACTGCGAGGTTTTCGGAACAGAAGCCGGAGCTGAAATTGAGCCGGGATTTAAAATGGCAGGCGTTATGGACGGTTATAATGTGGATATTACCCCGGTATATTCCGAAGACCGCAATAAATTCCAGTCGATGTTCGACAGGGAGATCGCACATTTCGCCGACTGTGTCGCAAACGGAACCAAATGCATCAGTCCGGTTGAGGACGGCGTCGAAATGATGAGGATACTCGATGCGATTTACGAAAGCGCCGCATCGGGCAAGGAAGTCAGGATAAGCAGGCAATGAAGGCCGCTGAACATAAAATTAATTTTCAAGGAGAATAAAATGCAAAAGACCATACTTTCCCTTAACTGCGGAAGCTCGTCTCTGAAGTACAACTTGTTCAGGATCAACGAAGATAACACCGTTGCGGGGATGATAGGCGGAATTGCCGAGGAAATAGGCAATTGCGAAAGAAGCACGATGAAGTTTGAAATGAACGGGGAGAAGACCAAGTATGCCATCGAGCTGCCTGACCATGAGGATGCCCTGAAGGAGATGTTCGGAATATTCGAAAAACAGGACATGCCAAAGGAAACAATTGCAGCCATTGGGCACCGGGTTGTCCATGGCGGGGAAAAATATAATTCAAGCGTTTTGCTCACTGACGATGTAATTGATGAGATAAGGAAATTGTCACCTCTTGCACCGCTTCACAATCCGCAGAATCTTAAAGGGATACTGGTTGCGGAAAAGCTGCTTCCGGGCGTCCCTAATGTGGCGGTTTTTGATACGGCTTTTCATTCTACGATACCGGAACCGGCCTTCAGATACGCCATCCCCGAAAAGTGGTACAGGCAGTATCATATAAGACGGTATGGTTTCCACGGCACCAGCCATCTTTATGTTTCAAGAAGAGCCGCCGTGATGCTCGGAAAATCCCATAATGACATTAACTGCGTAACGGCGCATATGGGAAATGGTTCCAGTATAACGAAGGTGGTCAGAGGCAAGAGCATGGACACCAGCATGGGCTTCACACCGTTGGAAGGAGTCATAATGGGGACAAGGAGCGGAGACCTTGATCCTGCCATAATAGGACATGTCGCGCGTTGCATGGCTGAGGAGGAAAACATGGAACTGGGCGCCGCGTATGATGAAGTAATGAGAATGCTGAACAAGGAAAGCGGTCTTAAGGGCCTCAGCGGAACGAATCTGATGCAGGACATCAGGGAAAAAGCCCTTGAAAATGACGCTTTCAGCGAGGGGATAGTAAACATCTATTCATACAGACTTGCAAAATACATAGGCAGCTACATGGCGACTTCGGATGGCTGCGATGCCATAATATTTACAGCAGGAGTCGGCGAGAACGAATGGTATATAAGGCAGCGGGTGCTCGGGATGCTCGAGGGATTCAATTTTGTCGTGGATGAAAAGAAAAACAGGGTCCGCGGGGAGGAAATCATCTTTGCAACAGGCGAATACAATGGCAAAAAGATAAGCGCAATGGTAATCCCGACCGATGAAGAAGTCGTAATTGCCTATGACACGCTGTTCATAGGTGCGCTCGGCCAGGAAGCTCCTGAAAATTATCCGTTTGAAACAGCCGAATGAAAGACCGCATA
>JAWOIG010000049.1:0-6746 GCA_046484775.1 Clostridia bacterium
CTTGCCTATCTGATGCCCGGCGATTTTTTTCTTACCGCCCTGGTCACTGATGAGGATCGGCGATTTTCCGATGATATTATAGAACGTTTTCCGGAAGTGCTCGAATGGCATGAACATAAATTCCAGGGAGGACTGGGCAGGTTTTTCCGGATATTTTATAATTTTATCGGTACGCTTGGCAGCGTGAGAACAGATTATGATGTTGAACGGTTCATTTTTGTTTCGGTTGTGGATTTTGCAGGGCAGCCGGTTGGCAGCGAAAGAATATTCGATCTGGGATTGAAAAGAAGACCTTCAATACTGGTCGATTACGACCGCTTCGAAGAGCGGGTGGTCAGTGCAGTGCAAACCTCGGAGGAACATAAATGGGGTTCGGTTCCCATGCCGACATTCTAGAAAGGATCAGTAGAGAAATCGAAAAAGCGAAAGGAGAACCAAGATGAGACCATTGATCAGATCATTGCCTGTTGTGCTGGGTATTTTCCTGACCACCCTGTGCTTTGCCGATACATTTGAGCGGGACACAATTCCTACTTCTGCCGGCGATCTTGAAATCACCTTTATCGGCCATGGCACCCTGATGATGCGCTTTGCCGGCAAGGTAATTCATATTGATCCCTACAGCAGCCTGGCTGACTACGGACAACTGCCCAAGGCCGATATTATTCTGCTCACCTCAACAGGCTGTACTTTTTCGAGCGACTTGAGGAATATCATTCAAGATATATACGCAATCCTGTGAACCGCTTCGGCGCAGTCATGTGCGACCTGGATAAATTCAAATACATAAATGACACATTCGGGCATGACTCGGGCGACAGGGCCTTGATTCAGTTTGCAGAATGTGTCCGCGGGTCCATCCGGAAAGAAGATGTCTTTGCAAGGATAGGCGGCGATGAATTCGCCATGATAATTGAATGCAACGACCTGGAAAGCTGCCGTTCATTCGTCGGCAAGCTTTATAAAAAAACCGCTTCCCTGGAATTGGAAGGAACGAGCCACCCCATACATGCGAGCTTCGGATATGCGCATATCAATGAAGGAGGCGGGCCGGAGGAGCTTATGAAGCGAGCCGATGATTCCTTGTATGAAGCCAAGAAAAGGTTGTGACCGAAACTCAGGGGAAAATCGATTGACGTCTGTACGCAGCTTCTAAAACCGGCTTGTTCTTCCCACATTTGCAGGACTTATTTAAATTGCTGTTTACCTGCGCATAAACTATAATTAATAATAATGATAAATGATCGACAGGGGATATTTTATGAAGACAGGCGTAAGTTCATACTCATACAGCAGGCTGGTTAACAGCGGTAAGCTGGATTTTTTTGAAATGATCGACAAGGCGGCCGAAACGGGCTTTGACGCAATCGAATTTTCGGGGCTTCCCGCAAAGGGTCACGACGAACGGATCGAGCTTGCCGGCAAAATAAGGAAAAGGTGTTCCGACGCAGGTCTTTCAATAGCCAATTATGCTACCGCCGCGGATCTGCTCAAAGGCTCCGGAGGGAACCGGGAAGCCGAAATAGAACGCGTGAAGAAGGAAGTGCTCGTAGCCAATGCCCTTGGGGTCGATAAAATGCGCCACGATTCAACCTTCGGGTTCAACAGCGGTGAAAAAGGCGCGCGCAGCTTCGGATATTATCTGGGACACATTGCCCACGGGTGCCGCGAGATCACCGGATTCGCCGCCGAACACGGAATAAGGACCATGGTCGAGAACCACGGGAGATACTCCCAGGACAGCGAAAGGATCGAAATGTTGGTCAATGAGGTTGATGACGACAATTTCGGAGTATTGCTTGATGTCGGGAACTTCATGTGCGTCGACGAGGATCCCGTAGATGCGGTCGGACGTCTGATAAGCTATGCCTTCCATGTACATTTCAAGGACTTCCACGTAAAGGACGGCTCGGCCTTCAATCCCGGGCCGGGATGGTTCTACACACGTTACGGCACATATCTGCGAGGTGCGATAGTCGGCCATGGCGACCTTCCGCTGAGCCAGTGCATGAACATAATAAAACAGTATGGATACGACGGAACGCTTTCGATTGAATTCGAGGGCCTTGAGGAACCGTTGTTTGCCATTGAGACCGGATATAAGAATCTCAGGCGCCTGATATCGTCGGTTGAATTCTAAAAAAACCCCGGGCTGAACCCGGGGTTTTTATATAGCAATTCATCGTATTTCATCAACGGCCTCGAACAGAGCCCTGGTATTCTCATAAGGGAATCCATCGTCGACCTCTATATAGAACCAGCCTCCCCCGTTTTGGAAATCGAATATTTCAGCCGTTTCCCTGACCTTGCGCTTTATTTCCTCCGGTGTTCCGAAATTCATTATCGCGCCTCTGAAATGCAGGGCTATTGCAATTTTTCTTTCTTTCAGGAAAGCCGCCAGCTCCTTGGGCTTATACGCGGTAAGCTGCGGCCAGTAGGAGTCGATTCCCATGCCGGCAATATCATCAAGCAGCTCCATGTTGGCGCCGCATGAATGGAAATGCACTTTTTTGCCCGCCGCCTTCACCCTGTCAATCATGCGCTGATACCTTGGCCGCAAAAAATTCCTGAAGATTTCCGGGGAAATGAGAAGTCCGCTCTGGGTCCCGAAGTCATCCCCGAAGGCCACGCAGTCAACGCCGGCATCGAGCAGGTTGTCTATAGCCCCCAGATAATAATCCGTTATCATGTCCGCCAGCCTGTTTATGCCCGGGTCGTCCGTGTACATGTCCATCAGGACATCCTCAAAAAGTCTGAGGGCGGTCATTCTCTCGAATAAAGTGAACATGCCCCTCATTGTAAAGTATTTCTCCTTCTCACGGGCTATCAAGGCCTTGAAACCGGGATCTGAATACGGAACCGGCGGAAGCCTGTAGGTATCCAGCATTGAAATGTCATCAAGGGGCCGCCTGATGGGATGCCCCTGGATCTGGAATATCCTGTATGCCCAGAGAATTCCCCAGTCATCCATCCTCTCCTCGGAATAACGGCCGTCCCGGTCATACGCCCCGTCCGGAATCACGGGTATGGCGACATCGGAAACATCGCCGAAATCCGCGGGATATTTTTTAAACAGGTCCCTCATCTTCTCGCCGTAGTCGAAATAACCCCTGGTCGACGGGTGGTGCTCCACCGGCACCTTGTCCGGCTTTCTGAATTCAAATGCGTCGAATACCCTTTTGCGGGATGCGGATTGAGCTTCCATATATAACTCCTTTTCAAGTCAATTATATTTCATAAAGGCATCATCTTCAATCTCCGACGGTTTCCCGGGTACAATGACCTCCGCTTCTCCACCTGTTGATTTGCCTTTTCGGATATAATATCATGTAGTGGATAAAAAGGCGGAGGAATGCATTATGGCTTCAACACCACGGGAGAATCTTCTTTCTCTATATAAAAAAACAGGATATTGCCATGCCCCTGTAAGTTTCGAGCTGTGCCCCTCGAAGGTCCTGGAATTTTGCGAAAAGACCGGTGAAACGGAGAAGTCGTACATGGAATACTTCGATTTTCCCGAAATCTACGTAAACGACCTTGAATTTGCGGCGGTGGACAGGTCGGCGTACCTGCCCTACTTCAAAAAGCATTCAGACAATATAAGGATAGACAAATGGGGCGTCGGATATGAAAAAGGCAGCGAGGCCTGCGCGCACATGGAGCATTTCCTCCATCCGATGAAGGACTTTGCTGCCCTCGGCGAGTTTGAGGGATATCCATATCCCGCATACCTGACCGCCGATGCCGGGCACATCATGAAGGAAGTTCATGCCATACATGCCCGCGGTTATGCGGCGAAGGCTTCCATGGCATGCACGGTATGGGAAATCGCCTGGTATCTCCGCAGCATGGAGCAGCTTATGTCCGACATGATCCTGGACAAGGATCTGGCCGAATACCACCTTGACAGGATAACGGAGATTTCCTGCCACAGGGCAGCTGTATTCGCCAAGGCAGGCGTCGATATAATTCTGACCGGTGATGATGTAGGAATGCAGGATACGCTGATGATGAGCGAGGCAATGTACTGCGAATGGATAAAACCTAGGTTTGCAAAGATAATCGCCGCGGCAAAGAGTGCGAATCCCGGCGTCCTGATAGAGTACCACTCCTGCGGATATGTCGAACCCCTTATCCCTCATTTCATCGAGTGCGGGATAGATATCCTTAATCCCATCCAGCCGGAGTGCATGGATTTCGGTACTTTGTTCAAAAGGCACGGCCGTGAAATAAGCTTCAAGGGAACCTTAGGCATACAGACCACCATGCCTTTCGGAACACCTGACGACGTCAGGTCGGTTGTGAAAAAGAATCTTGATATAGCAGGACCGGCAGGAGGACTCTTCTGCTGCCCCACCCATATGATAGAACCCGAGGTCCCCTGGGAAAACATAGAAGCTTATATCGGGGCTTGCAGGTCGTACACTCCCTAGGGTAAAGCCCATGCAGGCAGTCCTGATAAACCGTCCGGGAATCTTCATCATCCCGGGCAGCCGGGCATGGCTCCTTCACCAGATTTCCTTTTTTATGTTCTTTATCATCCTGGAGAATTGCTTTTGCTTTTTCCGCGATTCATAAGTTGCTTTTTCACTGATTTTTGTTTCCATGAACATGGACTCTTTCCGAAGCTTCATGTACCGTTCATATGCCTCTTCGTCCAGCCCGTCATTTTCAAGCGCTTCCGCCACAGCGCAGCCGGGTTCACCGGCATGACTGCAGTCCGAAAATCTGCAGTTTTGTGCAAGCATGGCTATCCGGGCGGTTATATCCGCAAAACCTTTTTCAATCCCGTCCCCGGCATGCCACAGCCCGAGTTCCCTCATTCCCGGGGTGTCTATGACTATACCCCCGCCGGGCAGAATGAAAAGCTCGCGATGGCTCGTAGTATGCCTTCCCTTTTCGAGGCCGCTTCTCAGCTCCTTCACTTCCATCATCTTTTCACCGCTCAGAAAATTCAAAAGGGAAGATTTGCCCACTCCCGATGATCCCAGGAATACAACCGTCCTGTTATTCCTGAAATATCCGGCCAGTTCCTCCATGCCCTCTCCGGTGATGCTGCTGACCATATGGAAGCCCACTCCCGGGTGGCTTTCGTTTATTTCACGAATTATCTCAGTCCTGTCTTTGCACAGATCCGACTTGCTAAGTATTATCACCGGTATTCCCCCGCTTTCCCAGGCCAGCGCGACATACCTGTCAATCCTTGAAATATTGAAATCAAGGTTCATCGACGTCACGACGAAAACATAGTCGAAATTTGCGGCGAGCGTCTGCGGCCGGTTCGAAATTCCCGCCGCCTTGCGCACGAATACGCTTTTCCTCGGAAGGATTTCGCTGATGATTGAATCCCCACGGTTTCCATTGTAAACCATTCCCACGAAATCCCCGACCGACGGCAGAGAAGTCTCATCGGCGGAGACATAATACATTTTACCCGAAGGTTTTGCACTTGTCTCGCCGTGTTCAGTCATTACCTTATACAGGCCCCTTTGCTCCGATATGACCCGTCCCACAGCCAGGCTTATGTCCGATGGTATGTGGATGTTCGGGTCGTAACCATATCTTTCCATGTCATTGTCCTCCAGACAGATATAAAACAAGCGCGGCAACAGTCTGCCCCGCTTTCAAATGCTATGCGCTCACATTCCGTCAACCGGCCCCGGCCGGAGCGAAATGGCTGTGCGCGCAGGAAGATTGCCATTGATAAATCTATATGCCGCCATCCCTCAATTCACTTCCAGTCAAAAAAAGCCCTCCTTCCGTTCATGGTGAAATTATACAACCCTGCTTCCTCACAATCAAACCCGTGTTTGGCTATAGGCGTTTTATACCTGAAAATACCAGCAGACATTTCACAGGAATCAGTAGGAAGTGGTTTCATACGGCCAGTCCACGATTCCGCCGAAATCATACACGTTTGTATATCCCATCTCCGACAGCATCCTCGCCGCGACCTTGCTCCTGTTGCCGCTCTTGCAGTATACGAGTATTACGGCGTCCCTGTCGGCGGTTATCCTGTCGATTCCCAGCCCGATTTCATCAAGAGGAACATTGTATGAATCCGGTATATGGCTTTCGGAGTATTCCGTTATGGTACGGACGTCAATTACCGTAGCTCCTCCCTCATCCATCATCTGCTTTGCCCGCACCGCGTCGATCACGGTGTATGCAGGGGTCTTGTTTCCGGTTATCCGGACAAGCGTTGTTTCCTTCGGAAGCGAGTCCGCATTTATCATTTGCACGTCGGCGGAAATCACATTGTCGACATCCAGCGCCGTATCGACGCCTTCGGTGAATAAAACCCCGCCGGATATGTCAATATTATAGTATATGTTTGTATCTTCCTCGTTTCGAATCAGGATTTTGCTTCCCGCCTCGATATCTATTATCCTGCCGTCAATGGCAGTTTCCTCACTGGGAACGATTTCCTCTGCAGCGCATCCTGAAATCAAGGCTATTGCAAATGAGGCTGATATGACAAGCGCCAGTACTTTGGTTTTCATTTTCCCGAACCTCCGTAAATTTTTCTTAATATATTAATACCCTTATTTTAGCATGTTAAAAGTATGCATTGTAACATCTTTGTTAATTTATTGACATGCTTTGCGACATATCGTATTATCTAGATATATAAAAAACAGGAGTTCCGAAATGAAGATAGACACGAAACTGAATGAAGAAAACGCCGAGTTGCTGAAAGCGCTGACACAACCGGCAAGCCTTTGCATCGTAAAGAACATGATGGA
>JAWOIG010000050.1:0-3452 GCA_046484775.1 Clostridia bacterium
TATCCTCGCGCCCGCCGAATGCGCCGCCAATCGCCGGGTAGATGATGCGCACGCGGTCTTCGGGCAAACCAAGCGCGTGCGCGACCTGCTCGCGGTCCTCATGCACCCACTGCCCGCCCACGATCACCGCGACACGGCCTTCCTCGTCGAGATAGCCCAGGCCGGCTTCCGGCTGGAGATAGGCGTGTTCCTGCATCCCGGTGCGATACTCGCCTTCGACCACCACATCAGCCTGCGCCCACCCGGCTTCGATATCACCGTGCCGGATACGGTAATGAACCAGCGTGTTGTTGGAGACGCTCTCATGAAGCTGCGGCGCACCGTCCGCCATCGCTGCCTCGACATCGACGACGACGGGCAAATCCTCGTATTCGACCTTGATCAACTTCACGGCTGCCGCCGCCTCTCCTTGGGAACAAGCTCCAGTGCGGCAAGCTTCTTTTCAAGTTCAACGGATACTTCGTTCCTGATGACATCGACGACACCGGCCATGAACTCCGACTGCTGGTTTGTCATCAGTTTCAGGATGTCCTCGAAATTATTGGAGCCCGATGCGGGCTCCGGGACTATCACAGGTGTTTCGTCCCGCGATGTTTTTTTGATCTCTTCCTTCATTTCCTTCGACGACTTCTGCACCGCCCTGGTTATCGCCTCCAGATCCTGTGACAGGGTGAATTTTATCTTGTTCGTGATGTCGTCCAGGGCTGTCCTGAACATATCCTGGATTTCCTTCGTATGTTTCTTTATGTCCGTCTTGAAGTCGGTCTGTATCTTGGTTATCTTCTCAAGATTCGCCCTGGCGGATTCCTCCCTGCCCGCCTTTTCGGCAGTCAGCGCTTCCTTTACAACATCCATGATCAGTTTTCTCTCGGGGCCTTTGGCCTTTGGGCCTCCCAGCGCAGCCGAAGCCTCCACACCTGCAACGAATCTTGATGCCATCAGTTCCACCGCATCCTCATTAAGGAATATTTCGCTTGTACTATCGTTAACGGATGATCCTGCGGATTTATCAAGCCCCTCCAAAGCCTTTGCGACAACTTTTTCAAGCATTGCTTCTTCGACGACCACCCGGTTATCGATGACAAGTCCGCTTTTCTCCTCAGCGAACCCCTTTATTTCCTTAAGATTGCTCTCGGTAACCCTTGCAAACCCGTTTATATCAAGCGAGCATTTTTTGATTGTTGGATTCATTTCCTTGATGGCCTTCTTGTAGTCTTCAATCTGCACCTTGAATGATGATATCGACCTGTCGAACGACTTGTTTATATCCGAAGCCTGTTTGGAAAAGCCTGCAAATGCCTCCTTAAGATTTTCAGGATTGAATTTATCAACTACATTTGAAAAGGTTTCAAGCCTGCCTGTTATTTCCTCCAGCTTCACGGCATTGTCGCCGAATTCCTTCAATCCGTCCGCAATTCCGCCGTATATGTCGCCGGCTTCGGCCAGCCGGTCCTTCAGTGCGGCAAGGTCCTCCGTCAAACCCGGGATATGCTTTTTAAGCTTGTTGATTTTTGAAACATTCTCATTGATAAGCTTTACCGCGGCCGATGCGTCGATGCCCGTTTCCTCAAGGCCTGCAAGTGTGCTTTTCAATGAATTGAATGATTTGTAAAGGTTTTTGTATTCATCCGAGAACCTTTTCGCAGCATTCGCGCAGTTTTGAAAACTGGCTACGACTTGGCTGTAATCATAATCCTTCGATCCGTCTGTCATCTTTCTCCTCCTGTCTGCTTTTTCATCAGAATTCTGTTCTTTACAAGCATCCTGCGGACTGCCGATATTTTTTTACCCAGGTATTTTTCCTCTATAATTTTCCTGTCGACCGGGGAAGTCTCTTTCGAAAGGTAAATCCCAATGATGTAATCCTCCCCGAAATCCGCCTCAAGTTCTTCAACTGAAAACTCCCGGGTTCTGATGTGCCCTAGGAATTCCATCTTCCTGCTGCCGTATTTCCGTGCCAGTATATAGGCCGTGGCATCCTCGCCCGCCTCAAAAAGCAACGACATCGCTTCTTCCGCTCCGATTGAACCGCATTTTATCATATGCAGAATCCTGCAGCGTTCCTCATGGCCGGATTCACCGGCTTTTGCATAATAAAGCGCCGCCTTGTCGTATACCTCGTACTGCTCAAGCCTTTCCGCCGCCGCTTTCCATTCGGAAGGTCCTTCCCTGTCCGTATCCATTCCCAGGGCCGCCGCATTGAACTCCCTTACCTGGATTGTATCGGCGAACAGCTCCATGAGCTCCGTTATTCCGTACAGACCGGGGGATTCGCAGAAACACAGGCTCTCCCTGGCCCTTGTCGCCGCTATATAAAGGATATTGAAATAATATCTGTGCCTGCCGGAGTGCCTTGCCTGACCGTCGAATATTTCCTTCCATCTGTCAGCATTGCGTCCGATGAGGTTCTTGCAGAAAATATAGTCGAACTCAAGACCTTTGATTTCATCCACGGTATATATGTTCGCCGCACCCGAACCGCCATTCGCTTGTTTTTCCAGAAGCAGCCGCTCGCTCCTGTCGGAAACTATTATCGCCGCATTGGGCATCCTGCTTATGAACCCGATGGCCTCGATGCAGTTTTCGCCGGCATCATCCAGGAAGTACGGGGCCATCCCCCGCCATACGGCTTCTTCCCTTAGCTCCGACTCAATCTTTCTCCTGCCGATGATATGCCTTCTGAGCTCGGAAAGATTATTGGTGAAATCCACTATCTGTCCCTGGCTCCTGTGATTTACCTTGAGATATTCATTTTTCAGATTGCCGCCGAACAGCTCCGAAAGTCTGCCCGGGTTGAATATGGTGGGCTGGATGATCTGATGGATATCCCCGCTGAAAACCACATTCCTCCTGTCTTTCAATAAAGAAATCAGGGCAAGCACCTGTATCTCCGGGATGTCCTGTATCTCATCGACGGCAATGAATCCGAACAAGCCGGACTTGCCCTTCCGCAATATTGAAAGAGCCATGTCATTGTCGTCGAAAAGACCGTTTTCAGACAGCCATGCCTGGTATTCCAACGCTATTTTGTAAATATTCCTTTTCTCCACAGTCCGATGCATGGACAAATCGTTGTCCATGCCCAGGTAATCATCAATGCCAATCAGGGAATCCCTGTATTCATTGACGTCTATATGCTCCCGGATTTTCTCTATGTCGGCAAGAATCCGACCCTTGTCGACCGACGGCATATCCTCAGCCGACAGCACTTCCCGGCGCATCGGCTCGAGCATGTCAGATCCGGTCGCCGCGCATCTCAACAGTTTCTTGTTCCCGCCTGGATTGCACAGATATCCCTTGCTAATAAGAAACTTTCCGGACGCTTCCGAAATCAGGTTGAATCCGAACGGCGTGTTCCTTTTCCATCCGATTCCAGCATATCCTTTGATGGTGCCCCTGATTTCCACCCATATGTCGATTGCTTCGAAGACGCCGCCGTCCTTCCTGCCGCC
>JAWOIG010000088.1:0-9269 GCA_046484775.1 Clostridia bacterium
AGTTCATGGCCGGTGTCGTCGATGTCATCAGGAACGAAGTATCCGTTGAACTTGAAAAGAAGCTTGCCGCACTGGAGCTTGTTCCCAAGGAGAGGCTGCGGCTGATGTCCCTGGAGGAAATCAGGGATAAAAACAAGAAATTCCCGTTCTATGTAATCGATCATGGAAGCGACAATCTGGATAAATACCAGATAAGAAAATTCAATTCATTTTTCCAGGCTGAATACTCTGTATTGATCGGTGACAAAAAAATCAAAGCCGACACGGAACTGGACATATACGAAGAACGCTACATGCCGGCGGACGAAAACGCAACCTGAAAAAACCATAAAAATACCCGGGGCATTTTTATTCAATGGGTAAAAAAGTTCGATTGGGGCATATTTGTTTGGAGTTGAGGCAGATGAATTGTACTATAATATGATGTGTGATAATTTCTAGGAGCGTAAGCAAATATATGTTTGAAGGAGATTATTTAGATGAAAAAGAAAATCTGTATTTTGTTAGCAATAGCATTAATACTCTCATTGTCCTTTGTCGGTTGTGAGAAAAAGACAGATGAAGTGGTAGTCATGAAAATAGGGCATGCCCAGTCGCCGGAATCGCCAAGGCACAAATCATTGCTTAAGTTCGAGGAAATTCTCGAAGCCAAGACTGAAGGTGCCATCGATGTCCAGATATTCCCATCCGCACAGCTTGGCACCGAGCAGGAAATGATCGAAGCCGTCAAGCTCGGAACACTGCAGGGAGCACGGGCGGGCATGTTCGACCTGGTAACCAGTCAGCTTTCGATATATATGATGCCGTTCCTGTTCAATGATGTCGAATCCTTCCAGCAGATAACACGGGGACCCCTTGGGAAGGAAATAGCAGCAACGGCCAATGCGGTCGGAATTGAGATTATAGCGACAGGCGACGCAGGCGGTTTCAGGCAGATTACAAACAACGTAAGGCCGATAAAATCACCGGCGGACATGGTAGGACTTAAAATCAGGGCTCCCGGAGTCGCGACGATCCTTGCTTCAATGGAGGCTTTCGGTGCCAATGCGGTTTCAATACCTTATACTGAAACATACCAGGCGTTGAAAACCGGTGTTGCCGATGGTCAGGAGAATCCGTTCGTAAACATCGCCGACATGAAATTCTACGAAGTCCAGAAGTATCTCACGGTTGTGGATTACCAGGTTCACCCCGACCCGTTCTACATCAACAAGGAATGGATTGATGGACTTGATTCCAAGCTGGCAAAGGCAGTCAGGGAAGCTGCCGACGAAATGGTTATCTTCAGCGACCAGCTCATGGGAGAAGGAAATCTGAACGCATTCAATACAATCAAGGCAGGCGGGGTCGAGATCTATACTCCGACCGCGCAGGAAAGACAGGCGTTCATCGATGCAGCGCAGACCGTATACGATAAGTTCATAAGTGAAGGCATCATTGACGAAACGCTGTTCAACAAAGTGCTCAAGGCTCTTGGAAGGTAGATTGATTTATTACAAAGGGAGGCTTAGGCCTCCCTTATTTTTTTTATGAAATTAAGGGTATGAAATTTATGGGAAAAGATAAAACATTTATTAAAAAAATCTGGCCGGGTATAGACAAGGCTCTTGAATTCTGGTGCATAATTGTCATGCTGATCATGGCGATTCTGGTAGTCCTGACCGTTTTTCTTAGATATGTGTTCAATATAGCCTACAACTGGACTGAGGAACTGATAATATTATTGTTCATTACGACAACATATTTTGGATCGATTCTATGCGTTCATGAAACCGAGCATATCGACATCAGTTTTTTGCGTGAACACCTCAAGCCCAGGGCAAGCCGCATTCTCGGAATAATAATTGATGCAATCAACATTGTCGTACAGGTCTCGCTGGCTCTGATCAGCTTCAGATGGATACAAAAAACGGGTTCTTCCGTTACAGTGGGAATGGGAATCCCATATACATATATATATTTGATGTTTCCGATATCCTTCGGCAGCATGGCGGTTTATACGCTGAGGAAGATGATTGGAAGAATCAAGGTAATGCGCAACGGAATCAAGGAGGGTGTCTGATGTCCATATTTCTTTTATTGATCACATTTATAATCCTGGCATTCATGGGTGTTCCGCTGGCATTTGCACTCGGGGGAGCAAGCCTTCTGTATCTTGGGATTGTATCGCCGGATTTCCTTTTGATAGTCCCGCAAAGGATATGGGCGGGCACCAATAGTTTCGTTATCATAGCGATGCCACTCTTCATTCTGATGGGCGAGTTCATGAACAAGGGAGGAATAACAAAAAGGATCATTGACTTTAGCCTTTATCTCGTAAGGCCTATTCGTGGGGGACTGGGCGAGGTCAATGTAATAGCCAGCATGATATTCGGTGGAATTTCCGGCTCCTCGGTCGCCGACACTTCGGCGCTGGGATCAGTGCTGATTCCCGAAATGATCAAGCGGGGGTATTCTGAAAAAATCGCAGCGGGGATAACGGTGGCGTCGTCGACGATGGGTATGATAATCCCCCCGAGCGTTCCTATGCTGATGTATGCCATGGTATCTTCGGAATCTGTGGGAAGCCTGTTTCTGGCCGGACTCATCCCGGGATTGCTGATCGGGGTAACGCAAATAATTCTTGTATATATAATCTCGAAGCGAAAAAAGCTCCATCCGCCCCGCGAGGTGTTCAACAGAAAGCACTTCCTCCACACAGCCAAGGACGGTTCCCTGGCGGTGCTGATGCCGCTGGTCATCATCCTTGTAGTTACCCTCGGCGTAGCGACCGCAAGCGAATCCGCGAGCGTCGCCGTGCTCTATGCGGTGGTTCTGGGATTCCTTGTCTACAGGGAACTGAAGATGAAGGATGTATTCCCCGCGATAAAAAGAACCGTGTTGACTTCAAGCAGCGTCATGATTGTCATCGGATGCAGCATGATATTCTCATGGATACTGGGGGTTGAGCAGATACCGAGGATCACCGCTGAATTCCTGCTCGGTCTGAACGTATCCAGCAATGTTCTTCTGCTGATAATAGTAGGAATAATACTCATTCTGGGGGCCTTCATAGATGTGACGCCCGTAATAATCCTGACGACGCCGATATTATTGCCCATTGTCAAGGCCATAGGCATGAGCGGACTGCAGTTCGGCGCGGTGATGATCGTCGGCTGCGCAATAGGCCTGGTTACCCCGCCCATCGGAATGTGCCTCAATGCCTGTTCCAAGGTCTCCAAACTGTCCATTATAGAGATATTCAAAGGAGCGGCGCCTTATATGATATGCAATTTGATTGTTCTGCTTCTTGTAACATACATACCTGCATTGTCAACATGGCTCCCGGGACTGATCATGAAATAACCCGGGATTATGAAGGCAGCCGGGTCAAAATGCCCGGTAAAGACAAACCCTGCACACGCAGGGAAGGATTTGAATAGTACAAACGTCTGGGAGTTATAGATGGAACGTTACACAGAGCTTG
The DNA here is from genome assembly GCA_046484775.1 of Clostridia bacterium. Classification (GTDB taxonomy): domain Bacteria; phylum Bacillota; class Clostridia; order DUPQ01; family DUPQ01; genus JAFGQE01. The sequence goes on from JAWOIG010000088.1 coordinate 3,467, forward strand.
ACAGACTGCTTGAGTTCATGGAAAAAAACATAGATCCCGCGCATATGGCACGAGTCGAGAAACTCCAGTATGATGCGATAAATTTCCATGAAATCGACAGAATACCGCTTACAATATGTACGGCGCCCGAAGGATTCAGACCGATACCCCTGGAGCAGGCCTATCATAATCCTGAAAAAATGCTCTACAACGAGATTCTTTCGAGTACAACGCATAGCTCCTACAATAGCGTCAGGATGAAGGACGACAGTCCTTTGATGATCAGGAGCAATCACGGAATCGGAATAATCGCATCCCTGTTCGGATGCAAATCAACAATATTCAATGATCAGATGCCATGGGTGGCGCACATCAGTCTTTCTGAGGCAAAAAAGGCTTTTTCAAACGGAGTCCCGGAACTTGATTGCGAGCTAGGAAGAGTGGTGGTCGAAACCTGCATGTATTACCGGGAACGGCTCAAGGAATACCCGCGGTGTACCAGGTGGATAAGGATAACACAGCCTGACTTGCAGGGCCCTTATGATATCCTGCACCTGATTGTCGGAAGCGAAGCATTCATGCTGCCGCTCGACGACCCGGCTCTTGCGAGCCACATGGTGGATGTCATCGCCGACACCTATATAGCATACAGAAAATTCATCGACCCGTATCTTAACGATTCCTATGGCGGGGATGCAACCTTCGTGCACGGTTACTGTATCGGTGGGAAGGTGCTGCTGAAGGCTGATACGGGAACCGCAAACCTGTCGCCGGAAATGTATATCCTTTATGAGGGCATACCGGGGATGAAGATAATCAGGGCATTCGAGGACAGCGGGGGGGGCTCGCTGCATTACTGCGGAGGACCAAAGAAATGGCATAATTCGGTCATTTTCAGCGAGAAACTCGGGTGCCTGAACTTCGGGAATCCCGAGATGCACGATCTTTCCCATGAGTATTCATGCCTGAAGGAAAAAAAAGTCGCCATAGTAGGCTGGGGAAACACACAGGAATATCCTGACGTCAGGAAAGCCTTCATGACCGGCGACCGTGGGGAACCGGTGAAGACAGGCCTGACACTCATGAGCATGGCGGATGACATTGAGCAGGGTAAAAGAATACTTGATTCGCACAGGGCTTTGTCCGATTCCTGAAGTATTGCTTGTCAGATTGATTTATTGAACTGCTTTGGCGAGACTCCGAAGTGGTTGGTGAATGTCCTTATGAAATGAGTATAGTTCTGAAATCCCGCCATCTCGCTTGTGTCCGTGACACTGTATCCCTGGTGAAGCAAGATCTTTGACCGGGCGAGCCGCCTTGAAATAACATACCTGTGGATTGTTGTGCCGGTTACGGTTTTAAATAACTGGCACATGTAATATTTGCTTAGGTGAAACTCTTCGGCAAGCTTGTCGAGCGAGACTTCCTTTGTAAAATTGTCGTTGAGATAATCTATTATGCTTTTTATAATTGGATTGAGACCGTGGTTGGACTGCGGCTCCATCGTCGAAAAGCTGGTCCTGTACCAGCGGTTTACATATACAAGGAATTCGACAAAATACAATTCAAGCAGAGTCTCATATCCCAGTTCATGCTGCTTCAGCTGCTTTATCTTGTTGACAAGTGCAAAGAACTGTGCGCGTTCATCATCGGAGAGCAGAATCTTGTTGTGCTCGCCTCGTTTCCTGGATGTGAAGCAGCTCAGCAGAAGCGGAGCCTGGGAGGGGTTGATTTCCTTGATTTTCTCGGGATTGATGGCAAGGATTAGCCGCTCGTAATTTTCCCTGTTATTTCGCAGAGGCTTATGAATCTCGTAATTGTTTATTATGAAAAGGTCGCCGGGATTCAGCTCGTATATGTTATCCTCGATGAGATACTGCGATCCACCGCTCACGCTGTAATATACCTCGAAACTGTCATGGAAATGAAAGTCGGGAAAGCATGGATCGTTGTTGAACTTATGTCTCAGTTCAAGATCGTGGTCGAAATATTCCTTGCTTTCAAAGCTTGTCCCCATTAAAAAATCCTTTATGATAATGAATTTAAAATATTGTATTCCGATTATATCACAACTTATGCAAGGAAAATAATAAATATTGCCTATTAATTACTTTTATTTATTGATAATGTATAGCCGTGGGATAATAAGGGGAATAATCAATGTGCCGAATAATGATCGTGGATAAAAACAGCACAAGCAGGGGTTGGCTTCTTGAAGCAATCAAGGCATCCTTTGTCAGCTCCGACCAAATCATCCTCAGTCCGGGAGTAGAGGATGCCTCAGCGCGCCTTGAAAAATACGAAATCGACATTGTTCTTACAAGGATAGACTCCTGCGGGGATCCGGCCCTGGCTTTCTCAAAATCCATAAAGGACAACCACCTCTTCACCATAGTGGTCGGCTATGGCAACTGCAGGGATTTCAATTTCCTGCTGGACATAATGCATAACGGCGTTTCGCAGTACGCCTCGAATTTTTACGACCGGGATGAAATGATTTCGGTCCTCAACAAGGCATATGAAAATTATCGCAGGCTGAAAATGGAAGTCCGGATCGAGATTGAAAAGGAAAAAATAAAGAATAACAAGGTTTTGAGTGCTTTTTTGGATGAATGGGCCGCTGATTTTTGCAGAAATGCGATGGAATCCAACAGCAGTGGAATCAGAAGGTACATTGACGCCATATGCCGTCTGATTGACAGGCAGCCGCTCATGCCGTCGAAGAGCATGATACTGGAGCTTATGATTTCATTGTCAGCGCGACTTGAAAAGCACAGGATAAAACTGCCGATGCTGCCCCTTGACGACAAGGAATACCGCACGCTGATGTCGGCGGGCTCGACTGTACAGCTCAGGGAGTGGTTCGAGAAATGCATGTCTGGAATAGCCCGGCTGGTAGGCGACATGACCTGCACCGGAAACGTATCCATGCTGCTGTTGTCCGCGGTAAGATATATCAAGGAGAACTACAACAGGGACATATCCAGGGATGAAGTGGCCAATAAGGTCAATCTCGCACCATGTTATTTCAGCCAGGTGTTCAAGCAGACGTTCGGCGAATCGTTCGTCGAGTATGTCAGGAAGATACGAATTGAAAAAGCGAAGCATCTCCTGCAGTCGACCGATTACCAGAACTCAAAAATAAGCACGCAGGTCGGTTACAACGACAGCAAGTACTTTACCAAGGTATTCAGGGCCTATACCGGACTGACGCCGTGCGATTACAAGAAGATGCTCGCAAGCGCAAAGCAATATGCGCAATAAAAAGAATAAGGAGACGGAAATGGAAATCAGACAATCAACACATTCGGAGGATGCGAAGTACTACACGACGGAGCGGCTCCGTTCGGAATTTCTCATCGACGGTTTATTTGAACAGGGCAGGATCAAGCGTGTATACAGCCATATCGACCGGATTATAGTCGTGGGGGTTTGCCCGGCTGACTCAGGCATATCGCTCGATGAAAACCTGGACGTATTTCGGAATCTCGGAACGCATTATTTCCTCGAGCGCAGGGAGCTTGGGATAATAAACATAGGGAACACGGGTTTTGTCGATGTTGACGGAAAAGAGTACAGGCTTTCCCGCAATGACGCCCTTTATGTCGGCATGGGGACAAAGGAAGTCATATTCCGCAGCGCCGATGCCAAACAGCCCGCCAAGTTCTATTGCAACAGCGCCCCGGCGCACGCAGTTTATCCGAACAAGCTCATAGACATAGATACGGCGAAGAAAGTCCATCTGGGCGAACCGGAAAAACTAAATGTTCGTACGATAAACCAGTATTTGCATCCGGCGGTTCTGGAAACATGCCAGCTGGTAATGGGAATGACCATCCTTGAAAAAGGCAATGTCTGGAATACGATGCCCTGCCATACGCATGAGCGGAGAATGGAAGTATATCTGTATTTCGATGTTCCGGACGACGATGTGGTTTTCCATTACATGGGAAAACCCGATGAAACCAGGCACATCATAGTCAGGAACGAGCAGGCGGTCATATCTCCGAGCTGGTCCCTGCATTCGGGCGTCGGCACCACTTCGTATTCATTCATCTGGGGTATGGTCGGCGAGAACAAGGAATTCACCGATATGGACGGAATTCCGATGGACGAACTGAAATAATCAGTGATTGGAGATAACAATGAAATCAGGAAGATTCGATCTGACCGGAAAGGTCGCGATAGTAACCGGCTGCACAACCGGTCTTGGACAGGGAATGAGCGTCGGTCTGGCGGAAGCAGGAGCCGCGGTGGCGGGAGTCGACTATATTGACGACGCGAATGAAACGGCGCAAATGATCAAGGATCTGGGAGGCAGGTTCCTTTATATAAAGGCCAACCTCATGACCATAGAACCTCTCGGGGGCATCATTGAAAAAACAGTCGGGGAATTCGGCAAGCTCGATATACTGGTCAACAATGCCGGGATAATCAGGAGGGAAGATGCGATTTCATTTACTGAAAAGGATTGGGACGACGTCATTGACATTAATCTGAAGACTGTGTTTTTCTTCGCGCAGGCGGCTGCGAGGCAGTTCATCAGTCAAGGGAACGGAGGCAAGATAATCAACATAGCGTCAATGCTTTCATTTCAGGGGGGTATCAGGGTTCCGTCGTATACCGCGAGCAAAAGCGGTGTTATGGGGATAACCAGGCTGATGGCAAACGAATGGGCGAAGCACGGCATATGCGTGAACGCCATAGCCCCCGGATACATGGCCACCAACAACACTGCTGCGATAAGGGCGGACGAAAACAGGAACGGGGCGATACTCGAAAGAATACCGGCCAACCGATGGGGGCTGCCCGAAGACCTGGCCGGGCCGGTGGTATTCCTGGCATCCCCGGCATCCGACTACGTCAACGGATACACCCTCGCCGTCGACGGCGGATGGCTCGCAAGGTAAAACATACCAAATATAAATTACCCCGGGTAAAAACACCCGGGTTTTTTTTGATATAATGAAAAAGTGCAGGTCTTTCGCATCACGGCAAAGGACAGGCGGTTGATAATATTTCACTGAAATGGGGGCAATGACATGAAAAAAGCAAGGGCAGCGGTACTGTTTTTTCTATTGATCATCATGGCGGTTGTTTTTACGGGGTGCGTTGCCAGGCTTGGCAGGGCTGTTCCGTCAAGCGGGTCCGTGGGTTCCACGATAACCCTGAAAGGAAGCCGGTTCGGCGATTCCACGGGTGAAGCCAGGGTCATGTTCGGCGATGCCGAGGGCCGGGTGGTATTCTGGAGCAACAGGGAAATCAAGGTCAAGGTTCCCGAGGGCGCCGATTCCGGCGATATCAGCATAGTCCGGGATGATGAAACAACCAAGACGGTCAAGTTCAGGCTTCTTGAGGAAGAATATGACGTTCTTGTCGAAAAAGATCTGATTCCCATGGAATCGGTGCAGGAGATTGAAGCCGAGGGTCTGGCCGTCACACTTCCGCCGGGCATCATCGGTTCAAATACGAAGCTTGTGATCTCAAAAGTTTCGAATGCGCCGGGTTTCCAGGATGACATGTATGCCGAGACCGATGTCTACAGTATCGAAATCGGAAATACGGAAACATTCAATGACTTCCTTGTACTGGAATTTGATATCGATAAAAAGATTGGGGACAGCCAATACATCAGGGCGGCCTACTGGAATGAAGACATGCAGGAATGGACGGAGGCACCCACCCATGTAGATATGGAAAATGGAGTGGCCCGCGTCTACACCAGCCATCTGACGAACTGGAGGCTTCTCGCCCTCAAACAGATATATTCGGTTCACGAGACCGGCCGTTTCATCATAGCCTACAACAAGAAGGATAATGCGGA
>JAWOIG010000078.1:0-8674 GCA_046484775.1 Clostridia bacterium
CTGCTCGGGCACCTCAACGAGCACAAGGAGGTGCAGAACATCGACCTGATGATCCTGGCCGACTTCTGCCGCAACTGCCTCTCCAAATGGCTGGTGACCGCTGCCGAGGAGCGCGGTGCGGAACTGGACAATATTTGAAGCCGCGAAGGAAATGGGAGGCGTCCGTGATTCCGTATACAAGCCCGATCCTGCGCGGATGGAGCAATACGACCTGTTGTACGGTGAATACAGGATTCTTCACGATTATTTCGGCAGGGGCGGCAATGATGTGATGAAAAGGCTGAAGGAAATTAGAAACAGGCAGGGGAGGTAACAGAATGCCTATATTATATACTTTGAAAAGTGAAGTGCTGGAAGCAAACAAGAGCCTTGAAAAGTTTGGACTTGTGAATTTCACATGGGGAAATGTCAGCGGCATAGACCGCGATGAAGGCATAATAGTAATAAAGCCGAGCGGGATTCCTTACTCGGAGCTTAAGGTTGACCAGATGGTCGTGATGGATTTGGAGGGAAATGTCGTGGAAGGGGAATATAAGCCTTCGAGTGACACTCCGTCGCATCTGGCCCTTTACAGGCAATTCAAGAATATCGGAGGCGTCTGCCACTCGCATTCGCTGTGGGCCACTAGCTTCGCCCAGGCGAAAAAGGGCATCCCCGTCCTGGGTACGACGCATTCGGACCATTTCAGGGGAGAGGTGCCTTGCAGCAGGCCTTTCCGGGATGAGGAGATAACCGGCGATTACGAGGAAAACACGGGAAGGCTTATTCTTGAGACTTTTGCCAACAGGGATGAAAATGACATCCCGGCCGTGTTGGTCGCCGCCCACGGACCCTTTACATGGGGGAAGGATGCGATGGATGCTGTCCAGAACGCGAGGGTGCTTGAGTTCGTGGCAGAGGCCGCATTCCGCACGACGCTTCTTAATAGGGAGGTAAAGCCGATCAATCCGCTGCTGATTGAAAAGCATTTCCTGCGCAAGCATGGCAAGGATGCTTATTACGGCCAGGTGAAATAGAACGGCTCACAGGCCGGATGAAATGAAACAGCGGAGATTTGACAATTGCCGCCCGTGAATATAGAATATGCGTTGCAATAGCAGGGACAGTTCGCGACCATCCTGTCCGTAAAAAAAACTAGGGACATGTTTTATTGAACATAAACGGGTGGCGCGCACCCGTTTTTTTATGGGTCCGAACCATTACGACAAAATTCCTGCAGGCATGCGGAGGGAACAAAATCATGAAAAAAATCGATGCGGCCTTCATTGCGCGGGCCGCCGTCATAGCCGCCCTGTATGCAGCGCTGACGATTGCCCTGGCGCCCATAAGCTTCGGGCTCGTCCAGTTCAGGATAGCGGAGGCGCTTACAGTGCTTGCATATTTCACACCGGCGGCAATACCGGGGCTGTTCGCGGGATGCCTTATTGCTAATATCGTAGGTCCGTACGGTATGCTGGACATCATTTTCGGCAGCATCGCCACACTGGCGGCGGCATTCCTGACTTATAGAATAAGGAACAAATATCTGGCGCCGCTACCGCCCGTTATATTGAATGCAGTCATCGTAGGTCCTCTCGTGGCATATTTCGTCGATGTGCCTTTTTATCTGGGCATGCTTTATGTCGGGGCCGGACAGCTGGCCGTATGCTATGCGCTGGGACTGCCGCTTCTTCTGATGCTGCAGCCCGGAGCCGGGAGACTGTTTGGCGACATAAAAAGCATCCCCGGTACGAAAAACAACCAAAAGAGGCCGGAATGAACCGGCTCGTATCCAAAATGATCATATTGTCATTCAGGACAGAAGTTTCAGGCAATACTCATGGAAAAACGCCGACAGGTCATCGCGGCTCCGGCCGCCTGTCTGCGTATTGTGCATGGTCATGTTTGCTATCGTAATAACAAGCGACTGAATGTAAAGCGGGTCCTCCGGTTTTTTAACAATGCCCTCGGCCACTCCCTTTGATATGATTCCGTCGAGGATGTCAGTCATGGCATCCATTATTCCCATCGCCGTCGCCCTCAGCCGGCCAATCGCATTGCCCGTGAACGGCATATTTGATGAGTCGCCGATCATGGAGAGGAACGGAGCCTTTCCCGTAATCTCGATGATGCTGTCTATCAATGCCTGGAAGCTGTCTTCAAATCCGCTTTCCCCGGAAACACTTTCCGATATATGGGCTACGCACATGTCAAGCCCATACTCCACGGCTCCCAGAAAAAGATCCTCCTTGCTGGGGAAATATTCATAAACCGTGCCCTTGCCGATGTCCGCCCTTTCGGCGATATCGGATACCTTAAGACCGTTCATGCCGGTTTCCATCATTATGTCAAGGACTGACTGCAGGATGAGTTCGCGTTTCCCCTTCATACAGGAACCACATCCTTTCCGCCCTTATTCCTATTCTTCTTCTTTTTCGACGGCTTGTCCCTTCCCGCGATGAGCGAATACATCACAGGTATGACAAGCAGGGTCAGTATGGTCGAGAAAATCAGCCCTCCGATGACCGTAATGGCAAGAGGGGTGGTCATTTCCGTGCCTTCGCCTAATCCAAGCGACATCGGAACCAGCGCCAGTATTGTCGTGACGACGGTCATCAGTATAGGCCTCAGCCTTACGGGACCGGCCTCGAGGATGGCATCATCTTTCCGACGGCCTTCCCTGCGGAGTCTGTTTATATAGTCCACAAGCACAATTCCATTGTTGACGACTATTCCCGCCAGCACAATCATGCCGATGAATGCCGGGACACTGAGCGGGTTCCCCGTGGAGAGAAGACCCAGGAACGCTCCGGTGAAAGCAAGCGGTATTGAGAACATGATGATGAAAGGATGTATAAGCGACTCGAACTGAGCCGCCATTATCATATATACAAGGACTATGCCGATGGCAAGGGCGAACAGCAGGCTGTCGAATGCCTCGGCAATCTCTTCGTTCGTTCCGGCCAGCTTTATTGTGTAGGAATCGTCATGCTCATAATCGTCGATCCTGTCCTGTAACGCCCGGCCGACCGAGCCCGGGTCGTATCCTTCGGACAGTTTGCCCGTGACGGTTACGAGACGCTGCTGGGATTCCCTTTGTATAGAAGTGACCCCATCGCGTATTTCCACGACCGCCACATCTTTCAGGGAAACCTCGGTTCCAAGGGCGGTCGGTATCCTAATGTCCCCGATGGTGTCAAATACAAATTCGTCGGGCTGCATGATCCTGACCGTAACATCGTTGTTATCAAGGCGAACCGAAGTCACGCCAAGCCCCTGCAGGCTATTGCTGACTGCGTTGGCAAGCTGGTATGTCGTGATTCCGCCCATCGCCATCTTCGATTCCACGGGAAGGATCGCCACCTCGGGAGCGCTTGAATCCAGGCTTGTCTCTGATTCTGATATTCCTTCGGTTTCATCGAATATTCTCTTGATGTCTTCAGCCATGGCGTCCAGCTCCATAAGGTCGTCGCCCTGGATTTCCACGGTTACGCTGGAGCCTCCAAGCATTGCCATCCCGGGGTTGTCTATGGCTGATACAAAGATATTTGCACCTTCGACTCCCTTGAGCCGGTTCCTCAGGTCGTCGGCGAATTCCGATGTCGACATGCTTCTGTCAGCCTTGGGAACCAGAACGACCGTCAGCGTTCCCGTATCCGCACCGCCTCCCGAACCGCCGAATCCAAAGGCTCCGCCTTTGCTGAGCACGCTTGCGCTTGTTATATTCACCTCTTCATATGATTGAAGGATTTCCTCAATTTCCGAAACAATTGCCACGGTATCTTTGTAATCGGATCCCTTTGGCAGCTCGACCGAGACCGAAAGCTGTCCCTGGTCGGATTCCGGGAAATACTCCATGCCCATCCCAAGCACACCGTAGACGCTTCCTCCGAAGACCAGCAGCGCGATGACAAGGACAAGAGCCCTTCTCTTAAGCGACCATCCCAGTGCTCCCGAATAGAAGCGGGTGAGCGCCGAAATGACTTGGTGGTGCTTCGATTTATCAGCCCGCAGCGTCTTCGATGCAATCATCGGAACAAGCGTCAATGCGATGAAAAGGCTTGCAAGCAGGGATATGGATACGGTAAGGGCCATTTCCCGGAATATGTCTGCGGTGAAACCCGAGATGAATACAACCGGCAGAAAAACGGATACGGTGGTAAGCGTAGAGGCTGTTATGGCCCCGGCAATCGTTGATGCGCCCTTGATTGCCGCTTTTTTCATTCCCAGGCCCTGTGTCCTCAGCCGGTAGATGTTCTCGATTACCACTATCGAGTTATCCACAAGCATCCCTATCCCGAGGGCAAGTCCTCCCATTGATACGATGTTGAGGGTGATGCCCGCGAAATATATTAGTATGAATGCCGCGAGTAAGCTTATGGGGATTGCAACTCCGATTATGAAGGTGGCCCGTATGTCCTTGAGGAAAACAAACAGAATGATGACTGCCAGAATTGCGCCTATAAGTCCGTTGAGGCCGACATTGTTGACCATCAGCTTTGTATACTGCGACTGGTCCAGGGTCAGCACAAGCGAAGCGCCTGTATATTCTTCCTCAATGAGCGAAATCTCATCCTTGACCCTTCCGGCTACCTCGACGGTGTTGTAATCGCTTTGTTTTTGCAGGCTTATCGTTATGCTGTCCCTGCCGTTGACCCGGGAATACGTCCTGGTGTTTATATTGTCGTAGGTTACTTCCGCGAAATCCTTCAATTCCACCGGTTTCATCAGGGTGCGCGAGAAGAAGGAGACGCTTTTAAGGTCGTCGAGCGATTGAAACGCACCCAGGGTCCTGACCGAATATTCCGTGGAGCCGTCTGTGATTTTTCCACCCGGTAGGTTCAGGTTGTTGGCAGTTATCATCTGGCTCAGCATTTGCTCAGATATGCCCAGGGATTCCATTTTTGCCTTGTCGGGGGTTATGCGGATTTCCTTTTCTATGCCGCCGGATATCGAAACACTGGCGACGCCGTCGATTTTTTCAAGCCTTGGCTTCAGGACATCCTCCGCCCAGCGGGTTGTGGCCCACATGTCGGAGTCGTCGTATGATACGGAGTACCCCATCATCGGTATGAGGTTCATGTCGAATTTGATCAGCATCGGGGATGATACGCCGTCGGGCAGGTAAGGGGAGATCATGTCGAGTCTTTCCCTCATCTCGAGCATGACGACATCCATGTCGGTGTCCTGGTTGAACTCCAGGATTACAAGGGAGCTTCCGTCACCGGACGTGCTGCTGATTGTCTTGATGTTGCTTACGGTGGCCATGGCCGTTTCAATCGTCCTTGTGACGATGTTCTCAACCTCCTCGGGACCGGCTCCGCTGTATGAAGTCGATACTATCGCATAGGGCAGGTTTATATCCGGGAACAGATCCATCTGCAGGTTTGTCAAGGCGACGACGCCGAGCAATATTATTACAAAGGTCATCATAAGGGCCGTTATGGGCCTGTTGACACTGAATCGTGACAGGTTCATTGCAAATACTTCCTTTTTAAACTGACCGACCGTTCGGTCGGTATAAATATTCTATCATTGAAAATATCAAAGTCAATAGATATATACCCGCATCCATGGGGTTCGGCTGAAAAAACCGGTTGATTCCCATAGTAAGTTCAATTGTGGACATGGCGGTGGAACTTGCCTTGGGAATCAACGGAATAAAAAAACCGGCCTTAGCCGGTTTGATTCATTTATTTTTGCCCGCCTGGACCTTTCGCAGCTTCGCAAAGCGGGGGAGCCCGTCTACATAGGGGGGATGAGAGTTTCCCTGGATCAGCGGCATTGCATATTTTATGAATTCATCATTGATGAAATTGCCTTCCTCGTTTATCCACTCGCGGGGCACGGTTTTTTCCGTGTTTGCGCAGAGACTCAGATTGACCAGCTTCATCGAACAATTGTAGAGCCCGTCGACATAGGTTCTCTCGAAGGCAACCATGTGGTCGGTTATTCCGCTGACGGCAGCCCTGACTGCCTCGCAGCCTGCAGCGAACGCTTCCTCGACATCGGTCAGCGAGCCAAGATGCGCGGCGCATCTTTGCATAAGAGAGAACTCGATCCCGCGGACCTTGCATCCGAATTCCTCCCTTGCCCTTTCGGCCAGTACGGCGGCCGCCCCACCAAGCTGGGCATGTCCGAATGCGTCCTTCGCAAGCTCGGAGTCCATCTCGGCTATGTAATTGCCTTCCAAGTCCTTGCAGCCCTCTGAAAAAGCCACAATGACCTTTCCTGTTTTTTCAAAAACCTTGCGGACATCACTGAGGAACTTCTCCATTGTGAACGGGATTTCCGGCAGATATATCAGATCGGGGCCGGCTCCCTTGTATGAGGCGAGGGCGCTTGCGGCCGTGAGCCAGCCTGCGTTCCTGCCCATTATCTCGACAACGGTTATCATCGGGGTGTCGTATACGCGCGCATCGTGGTAAAGCTCCATCAGCGTGGTCGCCACGTATCTTGCCGCGCTTCCATAACCGGGGCAGTGGTCCGTGCCGAACAAGTCGTTGTCGATTGTCTTCGGAACCCCGATCACATTGCAGTCGAAACCGGATTTCTGAAGGAACTTGCTTATTTTATTGGTGGTGTCCATGGAGTCGTTGCCGCCGTTGTAGAAAAAATACCTTATGTCGTACTTTTTGAATACTTCAAGAATCCGCTTGTAGTCGCTGTCGTCGACATCAGGATTCTTAAGCTTGTAACGGACGGAGCCAAGGGCTGACGACGGCGTGGTCTTCATCAGTTCGAACTGCCCGGGATCCTCTCTGGACATATCATAGAAGTCCTCCCTGAGTATTCCCTTGATGCCATGGGCGGCGCCGTATACGGCTGTTATGTTTTCTTCCTTGAGCGCCTGGATGAATACCCCGGCAGCGCTGGCATTTATAACGGACGTTGGTCCGCCCGACTGGCCGAATATGCATGCGCCTTTTAGATCCTTCATTGAAAACCTCCAAAAATGATAAAAATTCAGGTAAAAATATAACATACGGGATGGCAAAAAGCAAACGCGCGAAACGGTGTGTGCAGAAACGGACGATATGCGGCGCATTGCCTTCACTCATCGCCGCTTCATCCTTCGGAGAATGTCTTGCATTGTTTTTATAAGGCAGAGTATAATTTACTGGTCAGGTTCCGTACCGTTGATGAGGGGATTCGGTCGGAATGAATCCGAATGTTGTCCCATGCCGGATTATATTGAATCCGGCGGGGGATTTGAGGGGTGCTACATGATAATCGAATGCAAGGGGCTTGAGAAGTCCTACAGGGATGTAAAGGCCCTCGACGGCCTTGACCTGGGAATTCCAAAGGGAATGATCTATGGTCTGCTCGGGCCGAACGGAGCGGGTAAAAGCACATTTATAAATATAGTGGCCGGACTGGTCGGCGCCGATTCAGGCAGCCTTTTCGTCGCGGGCAAAAGACTGCCCGCCGAGAGTGGAAAGGTCAAGAAGATGATGGGGTTCGTCCCCCAGGACCTGGCGATCTACGACGACCTGACGGCATATGAGAACCTGGCGTTCTTCGCCTCGCTTTACGGGCTTTCCGGCAAACAGAAAAAAGAGAAGGTTCTGAATGCACTTGAATTCGTAAGCCTCTCCGACAGGAAGAAGGATTATCCAAAGAATTATTCGGGCGGCATGAAGCGAAGGCTCAACCTCGCATGCGGCATTGTTCATGAGCCTGAGATAATATTCCTCGATGAGCCGACGGTCGGAATAGACCCGCAGTCGAGGAACCATATAATGGAATCCATAAAGAAGCTCAATAAAATGGGCATGACGGTTGTATATACAACGCATTACATGGAAGAGGCAGAGACGCTTTGCAACAGGATCGGAATCATCGACCACGGCAGGATCATCGCGGAAGGCACCCTCGCCGAGCTTCAAAGGACGGTTTCGGAAAACGAGCTCATTTTCATAGAGCTTCACGGCGACGCCGGCGCGCTTGCGGAGGACATCGGCAGGCTTCCGGGAGTCGTCTCTTCGGAAAATGAGGACGGCGGGATTCTTGTCAACCATACCGGGGGAAGGGGAATCCTGGAGAAAATAGTCGCCGAGGCATCCGCGCGCAGGCTGGACATACGGAAAATAGAAAACAGGATGCCGAATCTCGAGGATGTATTCCTGGCCATGACGGGAAGGACATTGAGGGACTGAGGGATGAAATTTCTGAGCTTTTTCACAATATATGCGAAAAGGACGGTAAGGGACAGGATGTTCTTCATAATCATGCTCCTGTTTCCGGTCCTGCTCATATGGCTGCTGGGCAGCGCCTTCTCAGGGGTGATGGGCGACCAGGATACGGATTCCATCGTCTCGGCCAGGATGATATATTCGGTGGAGGAAAGCTCGCCGCTTTCCGAAGCCTTTGAAACGCACCTCGTCGGCGCAGGCAGCGAATTCTTCACGCTTGAAAAGCAGGATGACAGGGATCTTGCCATGGAAAGCATCGTAAGGAATAATTATGACGCCTTCATAATCATCGCGGGCGACAAAATGACCATTTACAAAAACAGCTACTATAATTTCAATTCATCCATGGCCGAGCTCATACTTAAGACATTCGCCGACGACTATAACCTCATGTTCGAGATAGCATCGCGGAATCCCGCGGCGCTTGCGGGCGCGGCGGACGCCATGGACGCGGGACCATTCACGAAGGAAGTCTCCTTCGACAGGCAGAGGACGCCCGG
>JAWOIG010000140.1:0-4847 GCA_046484775.1 Clostridia bacterium
CAGTGCGGGTCATCCGTCACCTCCGCCATCTGGCCGGTCGACTGGGCAGCGGTGCTCCACATCTGAATGCCGAGACGATCATCTGGTACAGCGGCCAGATTATTGCGATGGCCCAGGAAGCCAGAACGACATACAGCAGTAAAACACCTATCTTTCCTGCGAAGGTAAGCGGCTGCTTGTCGGATAAATAAAGTGTTTTTTTACGTCTTTTTCTTTTCATTGGTCATTCCCTCCGAATTTATTCTCCATCGGACTTTTTAAATGCCTTGGAATTCTTGAAACCAAAGAATGCAAACACCATCAGCCCGAGGGATACGACCACCGTGATTGCGGCTCCTATCGATTGATACTGGTTGTCTGTCGTCAGCTTGAAGATATAGGATATCAGCAAGTCGGTCGATCCGGCCAGATTTCCGTATTTTGTCGGGTTGAAAGGTCCTCCCCCGTTGAACAGGTATATTACCGAAAAATTATTGAAGTTAAACGTATACTGGCCTATCAGAAGCGGTGCGGTCTGGAACAGGACCATAGGGAGGGTTATCCTTCTTAATTTTTGCCACGCAGTCGCACCGTCTATCTGGGCCGCCTCATACAAGTCCTCAGGAATGGACTGCAGCACCCCGGTGGACAGCAGGAATATATATGAACTGCCCAGCCATCCCTGAATGAATATAAGCGTTATCCTGGAAAGCATGGGACTGTATTTGACTACGATCGCGGCATCCGCATTAAGGAGCTTTGTGATGATTTCAGTCATTGCTCCATTGGGCGAAAACATTATGCTGAAGAACATTATCGTTATAAAGGAAGGAACGGCCCAGGGCAAAAGGTAAATCGTCCGGAAAAAGAGCTTGCCTTTTATTCTCTCATTATTGGTGAATACGGCGAGGAAAAAACCCAGTGCAATGGCCAGGGTCGACGCCACCAGCGTCCAAACCACCGACCAGCCCAGGATGTACCAGAAGGCCTTTCCGGCGATTCCCTGCCCAAGGGCTATAAGTTTGTAGTTCTCAAGCCCGACCCATGGGAATTTCGACTGGTTCTGCGGATCCATTCCGGTAAATGAAAGCAGCAGCGTGGTGGTAATGGGAACGAGGACAATGAATACTATGACGAACATGGCCGGGAATGAGACCATATACGGGAAACCCTCTTCCAGCAGGCTTGTCTTCGTTTCGAACCAGTTCCTCGGACGCACGCCCCTGATCCTGTTCCTGTCGACCCTGAAGACATCCCTGAAGGAAATATATACAAGCACAATCGCAAAAATCATAAGATAAATCGACAGAGTCCCCTCTATCATGAATATAAGCGATTTATCAATTTTCTCACCATCGGCTGCAAGTGAAATCAGTCCGGCGATACCCTCTCCCTGGAAGTTGGCATATCCAAGGGAATACGGAATCGCTATTACATAGGTAAATAAGCTTATTAAGAAAAAGAACGCCGCCTTTACATACTGTCCGTTGAGAACCTGCCCGAGTCCGGGGAGGAAGAAGGATATAAATGCATTTACAGGCACGGAACGGGTAATTTCAACGGGCGTTTTTCTCCTCAGGTCGGAAATATTCGCATTCAGCACGGTTATTTCCCTTTTGAACCCCTTGGTAACCTGGTAATTGAGACTTTTTATCAACTCCCTGTTGCCTTTTCCCGGAAGTTCATATGATTTTACCAGGATTGCATAGGATTGTTTTTTCTTTAGCTGTGCCTTTTCCGTGGTGAAGGCTTTTTTTGAAATCATGCCTTCCTTTATTTTTTTTCTAAGGCTTGCAATATCCTCTTTGTATTTTTGTCCCTGGGTTCTCTTGAAGTCCGCAAGTTCAGATCGCGCCTTCTTGTTGTCCTCACCACCGATTGTCTTCCTGTCAGCCTTCGCCTCTATCATAGCGGTTTCGTTTTCCGAGATGAAGCCGATCACTCCGTCAATCTGCTTTTCTATTATCAATGCTTCTTCATGATGCATCAGGGCGTCATAGGACAGTCCGGTAAAAGGTTTGTAGAAAGACTCCATTTCCTTGCTTATAAAGCCAAGAAGCTTCAGCCTGGCTATCTTTTTGGAAAACCGACCTTTTATTTCCGTGGAATAAGCTCTTTTTGATTTTGAAAGATTCTTTCGAAAAGTCTTTTCATCCTTTTTGAATGCCTCAAGGGAGATGTTGTAGGGATGGGACTTGCTGTCCTTTTTCAATTCACGAAGCTCGCGAACAAGCGCCGATTTTTCACCCTTTGCCGAATCACGGATTTGTTCCTGAAGCCCGGCGACTTCAAGAAGGTACAGATTCTTTCTGGGATGTTCGCTTCCTATGGTATCATGCAAGAATTCATTGTATCCCGCCACAATCTACCTCCCGGCGATGTCATTGCCCCTGTCGAGCACATTGACCAGCGAGAGAGTCACGATGATCAGAACCGCATACAGGGCAAGCTCGATATAATAAAAAATTGACGCGAAATTCATTTCTATGGCAACAAGTGCCGCTGCCCCTATCAAGAGCACGGTCCAGATAAAAACGAACAGCCTGTTTATCCTTATTTTAACATACGCAAAGTAAGTATACACTCCCATTGCCATCGGAATCGCTGTTTTTAAAAAAAATCCCCCGAGGTTAAGGGACACATATAATCCGAATGCATCCTCATATGACGCGTCAAGACCTTCGGCGGATGCCCGGAGAAACCATTCTTCGAACAAAAGCTTATCCTTGACCTTCATCATAACCTCGATCGAAAGGAAAAGTATGACCAGTCCCAGGCAAACAGATATTATATAAAATTGTTTTTTGGGCAGCCTTACATTTTCTTTCATTGATGACTCCGTTATAAAGAGGAAGAGAGGCAAGCCTCTCTTCCTGATGTTTTGAATCTTTAGAAATTAAGCATCATTGCTTCGAATGAAGCCTTTATCTCATTATAGGCTGCTTCGACGCTGGCGGGCTTGACCGCGGACCATGACTGGAGGGCGTTTTCCCATGTGCTCCATACCTGGCCCCACTCCGTGAAGAGAGGACGCGCGGGCGCATCTTTGTATGATTCGATTACGGAAGCCACTACGACCTTTTGGGTTTCAGACAGGCCTGATGAAGTATATACCCCTACAGGAACGTTTTCCATTATTTTACCCGTGGCCTGGAAGAACTCGACGGCAAACTCGGTGTTGACGACCTCTTCTATAAAGGCCTGCGCCAATGCCATCTGGTCAGCCTTACCCTCGACCCTGGCATTCACCGCCAGTCCCCATCCGCCTTTCCAGTGAGCCAGCGGAAGTCCTCCGACCGTTACCTGGTTGATGGGAAGAATCACAAGGTCCGCGCCGGCACCCGCCTGTTCGGACAATGTATTCGTCGACCATGGGCCCTCGAGCCTCAGGCTTGCTTTCCCTCCGGTCGAGAAAGATGAATCCATGTATCCCCATGCTGCGCTGGTGTCCCATGCATCGGTCAGAGCCGCATCATGGGCCTTCCAATAATCATATATCGCGGTAAGGACTTTTTTCTGATCCGCGGTAAGTTCAGAATATTCCTTTGTCATGTCCGACCACAGAACCCCATCGTCATTGCCCAGCAATTCTATGTCTCCCGCATTGGTAAACGCAACTCCGAACCACGCATTGAAGAACGGAACCAGCATATCTTCATATTCAAGGTCCGTGAACTCGATCGTTCCGGTCAGGTCAATGCCTTTTGCCGCCGCATTTGCCTTATTTGCGAACACGATGAGCGTTTCAATGTTCATCGGGAAGGCAAGATACTCGCCGTCGATCATGAAGTTTCCTCCAAGGCCCGCATCAAAGTCGGCGAACCCGCCTACATTTGCCGCCATCTTCTTTGCATCGATGGATGCCAGTGCCTCATTCATTGAAAGCGGATACAGCCTGTCGGCCGGTATCGCAAAAACATCCGCTACATCTACATTGGTTACATCCGTCGCATCAAGAACATCAAGATGGTCGAATGCCCCCGTCTCTATGAAATTGATCGTGGATCCGGGGTTCTCTGCAAGGACTCTTGCCTTGACAGTCTCATAGTATGGGAGCCAATCGGTTTCTACCTGAACCGATATCGTTGCTTTTATTGACTGTGGGGTTGCCGACGGAGTAGCGGTTTCGGATGTGACGGGATCTTTCCCACCGCTGCAGGCAACCAGTGAAAAGACAAGCATAAGCGCAATGATAATACCAGTTATTCTTTTCATTGTTAATTCCTCCAATTTGTTTTTCTAAAAAAATTTTTGTAGCTTTTCAAACTACAGTATATTAATACCCTATAAAATTCATTTTATGCATCACACGAATATATAAAAATCACTATTTTGACAAATGTCAAAGTTCCTTCAGCCTGCCTTAATATCATATAAAGGCATCGATTCAAATTCGGTTTTCATGGATTCCATGGATTCTCCGTCCGGCGTAATCATTGAAATTCCTGCCTCTGCAAAAAACCGGCGGCAGCGGTTCATGCGGTTCCGGTTTTAGCTCCATTCGGTATGGATTTCAATGGGATGTATGCCTTTTGCCTCAATCAGGTTTTCCTTCAAACTCCTCTATGCATTTCCTGATTTCCTTTTCAAATCTATCAAGCGTCGACAGGGCTTCTTCTCCGGTTTTCTTTACCGTATATATATAAACCTTGAGCTTGGGCTCCGTACCGGAAGGCCTCACGGCATACCAAGTTCCGCCGTCAAATCCATATTTCAATACATCCGACCCGGGAATGTCCACCTTCGAGCTGCGCCCGGTTTCAATGTCGGTGTGGATGGATTCATTGTAGTCGGTAGCACCAACCAGTTTTTCGCCTCCGACCGCAGACGGAAATCCTCTCCGCCATTCCCTCATTACCTTTTCCTTG
>JAWOIG010000021.1:0-4677 GCA_046484775.1 Clostridia bacterium
CTTGTTGTTTATCGCTCTCCTGATGCTTTTCAATGCGGGGCTTGCATCATCCGCCATCTCATCCTCGCTGATAATGCATCTTTGAATTTCATTTTCAAGGGACTTAAGTGAGAATAAATCAACCAATATTTGCCTTACAATATTTTTTTCCTGCAGATACGCATCATTCTCTTCCGCAAGATATCTCTGCATTCTTCCGGCTAGATAAAGATTGTCCCTTACCGAAAGAAGCTCTGAATTATTCAGACCGGCCCCCAATTTAAGCCTTGCCGTAATCCTCGTGATATCAATTATTCCGGCCAACGGAGGGTTTCCTTTTCTTCTTATTAATTTTTCCGCATCCTCTGTTTCAGAAAGAAGACGTCGAACCTCCCCTGCGTTATCCGAAGGAACAAGAAGGTCTATAAATGAATCGGAGATTTTCGACTGGGTATATCTTTTCAATATTTCGAGTGCTTTGTCAAATTCCAGTTTTATCAGATATTTCTTATCCATTGCATCTCCGATCGTTGTTACTGATTGATTTCTCCAAGTAATTCTTTGAGTGTCTGCGAGTCCCTGTGAAATCCTTCAATACTGTCCTCCTTTATGAATTCGAGCATCATGAATCTTCTTCTGTCTCCGGTAAGCGCATTTGCATATTCAAGCCAATCCCCAAACCCTTCTTTTAACTCAAGCCTTTCCCTCCCCCGCCATGTAAAAACATGGATGTTGGAAATATATTCATCAAGCATTCTTATGTCGATAAGATTTTCAGAATGGCTTCTGCCGACAGGCGGCTGCCAGTAAGTGGAAAGATTTTTTCTCCCTACCGATTCAATCAGCATTTTTACAGAATTTGCCTCATCTGCAAGGGTTCCCGCATGGTATTCAAGGCCTATCCCGATTTCTCGCTCCCCGGCTATATCGCACAAGAGTCCAAGCTCTTCAGATATGGCAGTCCTATATTCAGGCTCTGCTTCCGTCGAAGGCTTTGCGCCCGCCCATACACGTATGGTTTTTGCTTCCAGTATAACCGCACAATTCAAAACCTTTTTGAATTCCCCGACCGGTGCCGCGTATTCGCCTACCCTGTAATAGCTGCCGTATGATGGGCAAAGTATTTGTTCCTCCAAGCATTTTTCATGTACGGAAACCGCAGTTTTCAGGTCGCCGTGCGGCACATGTATATCGCCGCCCCATTCTATTGCGTCAAGACCCGCTTCCACTGTCATATCTATTATTTCAAACGCTTCGAGTTTTCTGAAACTTATTGAAACCAGCCCTGTGTTAATCATGCTTTCCTATCCTTTCAATTTTGAACCGCCGATACGCTTCATATAGAAAACGATTGCCAGGGTATATAAGTAATCATATATAAAAAAGAATGGTGTTGCAACAATCATTAGAATTGCCAAAGAAATGGTTTTTTGGACATATCCCGGCAAAAATGCACCTGCAATATAATAGTTTGCCGCAATCGCCGTATAAAATACCAGCAGCTTCAGGATTAATCCGGCGAGCTTTCCCTTTATTCTTTCCAAATGGTATTTCAATATGCCGTAATATCCGAAGAAGCTGTAATACAAGAGCAACGAAAGCTTGTCAACGGGAAGCAAAAGCCCGAGCAAAACGGATGCGGCATAGAAAAGCCATGCATTCTTTGAATTTGATTCAATCAGAACAATTGACGGAACGAAGGAAGCCAATACATAGATTGACATATCAAACGCCGGTAAAATTGTTTTAAGGTACAGCAGTGAAATCAGAAAGGCCAGAAGGATGCCTGCAAAGGCAATGCGCCTTGATTTACCTTCAGCAGCACGCAATGCAATCACCGCCAAAACACTCGCAGCAACAATCGGTGCATGCCAGACAGGAGCATATCCTGCAAAGTTCGTCCCCTGACGACCCGTATCCCCTGTTGTAAACATTGGTCCTGTAGCTTCCGGGCCTTTTCCTCAGCTGATTAAGTACATTTATATATTCCTGGTTCGCCGGGTCCATTGAAACCGCTTTTTCGACATATGAAAGCGCCTGGTCGTACCATCCCATGTTCATATAAACTATACCGCGAAGGTAGTGCCATTCGGCGTTTTTGTTTGAGGATTCCCTTAGTATTCGTTCGGCAGACCTGAAATCCCTTTTATTGATAAAGTCGCGCACTACATTGAAATCACTCGATTCATATGAGCGCTCATAACCGTTCCCGGCCTTTCCCCTGCCTGACATAACCGTATCATATGCATGGTTTATTTCCCTGAGCTTTTCATCCGCAAGATCCTTAAGCGGATTATCTGTAAATTTGTCCGGGTGATATTTCTTTACAAGTTCCCTGTAGGATTTCTTTATTTCTTCCTCGGATGCAGTCTCTCTGACTCCGAGGACTTCATATGGATTCTTCTGAGCCATCAATGGTATCTCCATCAAGTATTTTTCTTGTAACGCTGTAAAGACCTTCGTACAATATGTTTTTAATTATACCTGAATTGACCGTATTATCAATCAGTTCGTAGGCTTTTGCAACCTCTTCAAGAGCGGAAAACAATATGAACCCGACTCTCTCCCTTATCTTCTTCTTGTATTCAATGACATCCCCTTCATGGCCGTCAAGACCTGCTGCAAATGGATTGTAAGCAGCATTTTCTGAATCCTTGAACAAATCATCGTATGCGTCCATCACATAAATCCACTTTCCAAGGTTGTATCCCATCCATGAGGCCTGCGTTAAGACTGACTCATTTCCCGATGCGGCATGCCGGAATATTTCACTCATGATATTCCCGTAACAATCCGATACCGTATCCGGATCATCGCATTTCCCGTTTTCAAGCGAGACCAGTCTTTCAAGTTCGCTTTCAATTGCCGTTGACAGCGCGCCCAGCCTTTCCTTCGATTTTTCATAACTTTTTTTCATTGCAGCGGCGCCGATTCTGGAAAATACGCCTGCTTCATCCCTCGCATTGTCGGCAAGTTTCTTATATGTCATAAAAATCGTAAGGTCGGCCGCAAAATCAACCGAAGCATTATTGATGCATCTGGTCTTCTTTTTTGTCGGGTGCAGAACACATCTGAAAGAGCCGAATTCGCTTCCCATGGAAAGGAACGAATCACGCAGCAACGCAATGAAAACCGAATCATAATTCAGAAGGTTCCGAAATGCCATTCCGTATATATCCCCGAGGGACTTGCAGATTCCGCAGTAATATGAACCATAAACCTGATATTCCTTGATCTTCAGATCAGGTTTGTAAATTTTGATATATCCAATCATCCGGGTTTTTCGCCTTCTTGTGCCTTTTGCTTCTTTAGTTCAAAATAACGCCTTGTATACAGCGCCAGTGCGCCGAGCTCCAGGAACATTGAAATACCGATTATTATATTGACCGGCAGACTCTGCAAGTCAAGTATCAGAATCCAAGTTATGGCCGAGTTCAAGAAAAGAGTGGCTGCCTTTCCATACCAAAGGGCATAAACCACGATTTTCTTTTTGTACAAAAGATAGCTTCCGAGTATCATCAGCGATTCTTTTATAAACAGAACGATGATGAACGAAAAATGAAGCTTTCCTATAATACAGAAGAGAAGTATGGCCGCAATCTGAATGGCCTTGTCCGCCAGCGGATCGGCAAGTTTTCCGAAAGTCGAAACAACCTTCCACTTCCTGGCCAGATATCCATCCACAAGGTCGGAAACCGCGGCTGTAAAATATATCAAGGCAGCAATGAATAATCTGTCTTCCAAAATGAAATATATGAAAAACGGTATCGCTACCAACCTTAACCCGGTGATGATATTAGGCAAATGTTTTTTCATGATGCATCCTTTAGATCGATATTATTTTTGCAAGCTTCAGCATATCAAGATTAATGCTCTTCGTCATTGAAAGAGATTCCTCGAGATCCAGGTCGACAACCTTGTTGTTTATAAGCGAAACAACCCTGTTAACCTTGCCCTCATTTATAAGTTCAACCGCCTTCGCTCCCATTCTGCTTGCCATTATCCTGTCATATGCCGTCGGGCTCCCACCCCTCTGCACATACCCAAGGATAGTCGCCCTCGATACAATGCCCGTCTTTCTTGTGATTTCATCGCTAATATGGGTTGCATTTCCTACACCCTCGGCGACAATGACGCAATAATCCTTCTTGCCCCTGTTCCTGCATTCAAGTATCGGCTTTATCACATCAGCGTCAATATCGAATTCAACCTCCGGAATCAGTATTATGTCGGCTCCCCCCGCTATTCCGTCGTTTACTGCGATATATCCGGAGTCCCTGCCCATTACCTCTATGACCGTGCACCTTTCATGCGAATATGCGGTGTCCCTGACTTTGTCGATTGAACCCATTACGGTATTAAGCGCAGTGTCGTATCCAATTGTATATTCCGTTGACCCTATATCGTTGTCAATCGTTCCGGGAATGCAGATGACGGGCATTCCGACTTTTGAAAAATCCAGTGCTCCTCTGTACGAACCGTCTCCCCCGATGACAAGCACTATGTCTATCCCAAAAGCCCTGCAGATTTCATAGGCGCGCTTCTTTTGTTCAACATCCAAAAACCTGCTGCTCCTTGCAGTCTTGAGTATCGTTCCCCCATCCTGCAGAATACCGGAAACATCCCTCGGGTTAATCTTTTCTATCTCTCCGTTTATCAGTCCCTCATAACCTCTGTATATCCCAAATACATTATATT
>JAWOIG010000090.1:0-33105 GCA_046484775.1 Clostridia bacterium
CGAACGCGCTCCAGCTCTCGATCAGGTAGACCGCCGGCCAGCGGTGGGTGTGCACGGCCGTCGTCTCGCCCGCCGGGATCCGGGTGCGCAGCACGCGGACCTGATCGTTCTCCATCAGGAGCTCGTGGTGCTCGCGCGCCGCGCGCAACGCGTCCAGCTCCCTCTGCCATCAGATCCATCAGGCAATCAAGGATGGGGAGCGCCAGATCGACTTGCTCAACCGCGAGTTACAACACCATCGCTTCGGCGCCGATAGAGAGACCTTCCGCTTCGCAAGTGCCGGCCCGGGCGGGGCCGGATTCTTTGAAAACCGGGAGCTTATGGATCACTGGCGGTTGCTGCTTAAGAACTTCAACAACATGTCGATGGGTTTCCACAAAATCAGAAAGTTTCAAGAAAACGCTTTCGAAGCCATCAGAAAAAACTCACTGTTTCTTATCGGAGACAGCGATATTTTGACATATTATCCCGAATCATTGGAAATTCTTGATAAACTGGAAATGAATTATATAATCATAGAAGGAGCCGGCCATGCCGCCAACCATGAGAAACCCGGCGAAGTCAACCAAATGATAATCCGGTTCCTGGAGGGATAGACACAAGGCGGCATAACCTGATGGAATGACCGTAGACTTGCAAGGTGTTCTGTTGTTTATTTTTATTCACATATTTGTGTCTGTTGCGATAAAGAGGATATGAAGGAACCATAGAAAAAACAAGGCTTCTTAAAAGAGGCCTGATACCGCCGGAATAGCTGTGTTTACCTTTGTTCATACAAATGAACGATGCAAATGAATATTGTTGTTTCGCTTGTTGTATTGGCCGTGGTTTTGCATTATCATGGGAATTGAATTTTAACACGGAGGATTCTTCATGCAGAAGAAATTGAGCTACCAGGACCGGCTGGACTCCATAAACAGGCTGAAGGCCATACATACTTTGCAAAAGCAGCAGATATACGGAACGGACGGTTACTGGGACATGGATGACAAGGGTCTTATTCCTCCCCCGGGGGACTGGGAGTTCAGGCCCGAGTCAAACAGAGCCGACGGACTTTTCACCGGCAATTTGCTGTGCGGCAGGAATTTCCGTAAGCTTCTCGAAATCCATCCTGTCTATATAGATTCCATGAGTTCCATTGCAGGGGGATGGATGCACAGTTTTTTCAACATCAAATCGCCTCTGTGGGATGAACGCTTTGACTACTCGCATCTGCATGAGAAACAGAGAAAATACGACTTGGTCCCCGGCATAGGCGGAATCCAGCATTTCAATATAGACATGAAGATGGGACTTGAACTGGGTTTCGGGGGACTCCTTGAAAAGGTTGAGAAATTTGCGGAACTGAACAAGGGAACCGCTGATGATTTCTACGAAGCCGAACGGAATACCGTCGTCGGCATACAGGACTGGATAAGGCGCCATTCCGAGGCCGCGGCTGAACTGGCCCGAAGCGAGGACAGGCCTGAAATCAGGGAAAGCCTGTCCAGGATGGCCTCTGTCAATGCGAAGCTTGTCGACTCTCCGCCGGAATCCTTCCACGAGGCGGTCCAGTGGGTTGCATGGTTTTTGATGTCCGCGGTCATGTACAATTTCAGCGGGGCCGGAGGGGCGATCGACGATTATCTTTATCCATATTATCTGGCGGACAAAAAGGCCGGTCTGATAGACGATGAGGAAGCCATATTCCATCTCGCATGTCTTCTTGTCAAGGACAACCAGTATTACCAGATATGCGGAACAAAAACGGACGGATCGGACAGGACGAATGAGATTTCATTTTTCATGATAGAGGCCGCCCACAGGCTTAAGGTTCCCACGAGCATATGCCTGCGCGTTCACAAGGATATCAACCCGGAAATAATGAAGCTATCGGTCAAGTATCTTTTTGAGGACAAGCTGGGAACCCCGTCATATCTGGGCGACGAATCCATGAACGAGGGTTTCGTCAGGAACGGTTATCCGATGGAGCTCGCAAGGCAGCGTGCCAAGACGGGATGCCACTGGTGCGCTCTTCCGGGAACAGAGTATACATTGAACGATATCGTGAAGATAAATTTTCTTGCTGTTTTTGACACTGCGCTGAGGGAATATTATGAAAACCTGCCGGAGCAGCCTTCTGCAGAAGGGCTCTATAAGGATTTTCTCAGACACCTGAAGGAAGCGGTTATTACCATTGCAGAGGGCGTCGATTTTCATATTGAATACATGAGGTATGTTTTTCCGGAACTTGTTCTTAATCTGCTTTGCCATGGTCCCATAGAGAAGGGGGCGGACATCAGCACCGGAAGTGTGGAATATATGAATATATGTGTCGATGGAGCAGGAATTGCGACTGTCGCCGACTCCTTGGGGGCGATAGATGCGATGATCGGGGACGGCAAGGAATTTTCATGGGACAGGCTGATGGAGCTGCTTGATACGAATTTTGAAAAAGCTGAGCGTGAAAGATTGATGCTTGACAGAGTTCCCAAATATGGTTCCGGAGGGTCGAAATCCGATGAATTCGCCGCAAGGATTTCCCGTGATTTTTCCGCTTTGGTCAAGGAAAGGCCGACTCCGGGAGGAAGAAATATGATACCGGGACTGTTTTCATGGGCGAACACCATACCAATGGGCAAATCGGTCGGGGCAAGTCCCAACGGAAGAAAGGCAAGGGCTCCGATAAATCATGGGGCAAACCCGCATCCGGGGTTTTCAAAGGCCGACACCCCTACCGGACTCGCCAATGCGGTGGCTTCGGTGCAGTGTGGATATGGCAACACGGCTCCGTTGCAGCTCGAGTTCGATCCGCATTTCGGCATTGACGAAGGCGGGGTCAATCTTGTAGTGTCATTCATCAGGAGCTTCATGGCCATGGGAGGCACGCTTCTTAATATAAATATAGTAAACAAGGAGAGGATCCTTGAGGCTCACAAGGACCCTGCCAAATATCCGAACCTGATAGTCAGGGTGACGGGATTCAGCGCATACTTCGCAAGCCTATCGACGGATTTCCGGCAGCTTGTCGTCGACAGGATAGTGGAAGGGCTGTAGATGACCGGTATTGTATTCGACATACAGAGATTCTCAGTGCACGACGGCCCGGGAATAAGGACCACGGTCTTTATGAAGGGCTGTTCGCTTGACTGCGCCTGGTGCCACAATCCCGAATCGATATCGCCGCTCAAGGAAGTACAGGCCTATCTGTATAAATGCATAGGATGCGGCAAGTGCATCGAGGCATGCGCGGCTGGCGCCCATTCCATGAATGAACTCGGAAGGGTCTACGATAGGAGCGTATGCATAGGATGCGGGAAGTGCGTCGAATCCTGCTATTCCGGAACCTTGGTTCAAACCGGCCGGGATATGACGCCCGCCGAGGTGCTGGATGAGATTTACAGGGATATGCCGTTCTATAAGGACTCCGGTGGAGGCGCGACGGTTTCGGGCGGGGAACCGCTTCTTCAGGCAGACTTCGTTGCCGAAATCCTGAAGGGATGCAGGGAAAAAGGCATCCACACGGCGGTCGATACGGCGGGAAAAGTGCCTTTTAGCGCATTTGAAAAGGTAATTCCCTTTACCGATATGTTTCTCTATGACCTGAAGATAATGGATTCTGACTTTCACAGGAAATTCACGGGTTCCGGCAACAAGCTGATACTGGAAAATCTTTCTCGCCTGGGACAAAGCGGCATTACCATACGAATAAGGATTCCCGTGATACCGGGTGCAAATGACTTTGACGACAATTTCATCAAGGCTGCAGGATTCATAAGGGATACCGGGGGGATAGAGTCAGTTGAGCCGCTTGCATGCCACAGTCTGGGAGCGGGAAAGCTCGAAAGTCTGGGCATGGCAGCCGAAGGTCATGTATTCGAGACTCCGTCCAAAGAAAGAATGAAAGAAATCTGCTCCATCCTGTCGGAGAGCGGAGTCAGGGTTGTCAACAAGTCCAAATAATCCAGCAGACCGCCCGCTCGGATCCCTCTATATTTATATTGACACGGATACGATATGTTTGCTAAAATGTGTAGGCGGTTCATGTGGCGGCGTAGCTCAGCTGGCTAGAGCATACGGTTCATACCCGTAGTGTCACTGGTTCGACTCCATCCGCCCCTCCCACATCCGGCCCCTTGGTCAAGCGGTTAAGACACCGCCCTTTCACGGCGGTAACAGGGGTTCAAGTCCCCTAGGGGTCACCAAAAGGCAGTGCCCCGCATTGCCTTTGCATATATAATAGCTATGGCCCCTTGGTCAAGTGGTTAAGACATCGCCCTCTCACGGCGGTATCAGGGGTTCGAATCCCCTAGGGGTCACCACTAACTAAAAGGAAACACCGTCAGGTGTTTCCTTTTAGTTGTGGGCTGAATGAGAAAGCAAGTTTGCAGCCTTTTCCGCAAGAAGCGTACCGGAAACGCAGTTGAGGAACGCTTTGACAGGAAAAGGCGATACAAGGATGAAAGGCGAAAAGCAGGCTCATTCCCACACCGCCTATGAAACACCGTCAGGTGTTTCCTTTTAGTTGTGGGCTGAATGAGAAAGCAAGTTTGCAGCCTTTTCCGCAAGAAGCGTACCGGAAGCGAAGTTGAGGAACGCTTTGACAGGAAAAGGCGATACAAGGATGAAAGGCGAAAACCAGGCTCATTCCCACACCGCCTATGAAACACCGTCAGGTGTTTCATTTTAGTTTAGCCTGTACGGCAAATGTGTTAAATTGAATCGATGCCTTATGAAAGACCCCGGGTCATCCTGTCACAGCGGCGATTTCATCCATGCTGAAACCGGCTTCGGACAGCGGTTTTATGATATCTTTTTCTATATCGGGCACATATGATTTTATAATCCGGGCGGTTCCGCGGACTTCATAGGAACCCGCTGAAGCCGGGATTAGGCAGGAATGTCCGCCCGGTACTTCCGTTCCGTTTATTTCGATGCTTCCGGACAAGACCGTCAGGCAATGAAATCGCTCGCCAAGGGTGTCTTCCACTACGGAGCCGTTCAGTTCAATATGTTCGGCGGCAAAATATTTGTTGGCCTTAAGATAAGTCCGATTGCAAGTTTTCGTTGAAATCTCCAGGCCTTTGCAGTTGCCTCCCCGGGAATCGAAATCAATGACATCCAGCGCTTTTTCCATATGAAGCTGACGCTTTTTGCCGCTCTGGTCAGTCCTGTCGTAATCATATACCCTGTACGTGGTATTTGAATTCTGTTGTACCTCACAGATTAGGCTGCCTTTGCCTATCGCATGGACATGGCCGGCAGGGATATCGAAACAGTCGCCCGGCTTGACATCGATATATCCAAGACATGAGGATATGGTGCCATCGGCTGCGGCTTTTTGAAACATCTCCCTAGTAACGCCGGGTTTTACGCCTGAAACCAACTTTGAACCAGGTTCCGCATCCACTATGTACCACATCTCGCTCTTGCCAAGCTCGCCGTTTTCATTGGTACGGGCATAGTTGTCGTCAGGGTGAACCTGAACGGACAAATCGCCGTTGGCGTCTATCAGCTTGATGAGAAGAGGAAATCTGCCATGGCTATGAGAGTATACGATGGAGCCCAGGACCTCCGGCCCGCGGATTTCAAGCAGCCTGTCAAGCCCCATTCCACTGAAATCGCCGTTGGCGATTATGCCCGTACCCGCCGGGTGGCATGCTATTTCCCAACTCTCGGCGACGATTCCCCCCGGGAGCTTCTTACCCAGCTGCGCAAGCTTTCTTCCTCCCCATATATAATCCTTGTACAGCGGTTCAAACAATATCGGGTAATCCATAAAAATCCTCCGTTTTAATCAGCATATGCATAGTATAGCAAATTTGGCTGCAGTATCCCAACGACACCTCAAAAAGCGTGTCAAAAACCTCTGGGGTTTTTGTACCGGTACGGCCGGTGAGTTGACATGCAGGGGGGGCGGGCATATGATGTTATCAGTTGAATAAAAGGCCTTAAGATATAAGATGCAAGAAGGCAAGGTGAATTGTGTTTCGCACAGCTTACTTTGCCTTTTATTTATTTCCCCGCCGGGAAGGGAAGAGGGAGACGATAATTATGAAAAAAGTGATCATAGACGATGGAAAGCTCACGCTGGATGACTTTATCGCAGTGTGCAGGAAAGGCGCGGCAGTCGGAATCTCCGAAGCAGCCATTAAAAGAATAAATGAATCAAGACAGGCCGTGGATGAGTTCGTCGAAAGCGGAAGGATAGTCTATGGCGTTACGACGGGATTCGGAAGGTTCAGCGATGTCTGCGTGACGAAGGAAGAGTCAAGGGCAATACAACGGAACCTCATAGTTTCGCATGCGGTCGGAAGCGGGGATTATTTCGATGCCGAAACGGTGAGGGGCATAATCCTTTTGCGGATCAACAACCTGTGCATAGGGTATTCCGGCGTAAGACAGTCAACCATACAGGCCATGGTGGACATGCTCAATAAAGGCGTCCACCCCCTTATACCGGAAAAAGGTTCGCTGGGCGCAAGCGGCGATCTGGCTCCGCTGGCCCACATGGTCCTGCCGATGCTGGGAATGGGCAGGGCCGAATACAGAGGAAAGATAATGTCCGGAAGGGATGCCATGAAAGAAGCGGGCATAGAGCTTATCGAACTTGCCGCCAAGGAGGGACTTGCATTGATAAACGGCACCCAGGTCATGACTTCCGTAGGAGCGCTCACCGTTTATGATTCGATGAAACTCCTGGACGTCGCCGACCTGTCCGCGTCAATGACATACGAGGCCCTGCACGGAATAATCTCCGTGCTGGACCCAAGGCTTCATGCGCTGAGACCGCATGCCGGACAGATATTTACGGCGGAAAACATGCTGAGGATGCTCAGGGGCAGCGAATGTGCGGTAATGCAGGGGGACGGCAGGATTCAGGATGCGTATTCGCTCCGGTGCACCCCTCAGGTGCATGGTGCGAGCAGGGATGCCATCGGATTCGTCAGGGAAAAGGTGGAGATAGAGATGAACTCGGTGACGGACAACCCGATAATATTCCACGACACGATGGAAGGGATCTCAGGCGGAAACTTTCATGGGCAACCGGTGGCACTTGCGTTCGACCTGATGGCCATCGCCCTTGCGGAACTGGCCGACATATCAGAGCGCAGGCTTGAAAGGATGGTCAATCCGGCGCTCAACGGGCTGCCGGCATTCCTTGTGGAGAACGGCGGGTTGAATTCGGGTTTCATGATAGTGCAGTACAGCGCCGCGGCGCTGGTATCGGAGAACAAGGTGCTTTCTCATCCGGCAAGCGTCGATTCCATTCCGTCCTCGGGCAATCAGGAGGATCATGTATCGATGGGCACGATAGGAGCGAGAAAAGCGAGGGAAATTTATAAAAATGTCAGAAGGGTGATCGCCATGGAGATGATGTGCGCCTGCCAGGCGATTGACCTTGGAAGCAAAAGAAAACTGGGAACAACAACACAAAAGGCGTATAATTTAGTCAGGGAAAAAGTGGATATGCTGCTGTGCGACCGTGAGATGTATGAGGACATAAACAACCTGGAAAAACTTATCGAGGATGAGAAGTTCAATTCCATGATCGATGAAGGCATGGGTGCGCAATGACAGGTAAAGCTGAAAATTCAAAAAGCATGAACATAAGGCTCGACGATGAATTGCCCGTATATCATCCGTTTGACAAAAATATCAGAAGGGCTCCCGCGAGGGAGCTGCTGCTCAACCAAAACGAAATAAAGCTGGCGCTGAAAAACGCGCTGAGGTACATACCGGAAAATCTGCACGAAAAGCTGGCGCCCGAGTTTCTTGACGAACTGATGAACAGGGGCAGGATATACGGATATCGCTACAGACCCCCCGGAAGGATATACGGAAGGCCGTTGGATGAGTATAAGGGAAGCTGCATCGAAGGCAGGGCGTTTCAGGTCATGATTGACAATAATCTTGATTTTGACATAGCGCTGTACCCTTATGAGCTTGTAACATACGGCGAAACCGGGCAGGTGTGCCAGAACTGGATGCAGTACAGGCTGATCAGGAAGTATCTTGAGATAATGACGGACAGGCAGACGCTGGTAGTTTCCTCGGGACACCCCCTTGGATTATTCAGGTCGGACAAAAGGAGCCCCAGGGTCATTATCACAAATGGTCTGATGGTGGGTATGTTCGATAATCCGGACGACTGGTCCAGGGCGTGCGCGCTCGGCGTATCGAATTACGGCCAGATGACTGCCGGCGGGTGGATGTACATAGGTCCGCAGGGAATAGTGCACGGAACCTACAGCACCCTTATCAATGCAGGAAGACTCAAGCTCGGTCTGAAGAATGATGAAAATCTGCAGGGCAGGCTTTTTGTGACCTCGGGTCTTGGGGGGATGAGCGGCGCTCAGCCCAAGGCAATCGAAATTGCAGGGGGAGTCGGCATAATGGCGGAAGTCGACAATTCGAGGATAACCACAAGGCACAGGCAGGGATGGGTCGGCAAGATAACCGACAAGGCAGGCGAGGCGTTTGCCATGGCTGCCGAATACCTGGATAAAAAACGAGCCGGGTCCATCGCATACCACGGCAACATAATCGATATCCTGGAATACGCCGTGAAAAACAACATACAAATAGACCTGCTTTCGGACCAGACGTCGTGCCATGCGCCGTATGACGGAGGATATTGCCCGCAGGGCCTTGATTTCGAACAGCGTACGGAAATGCTGCGGACAGACAAGAAAGCCTTTGGAAAACTTGTGGATGAATCCCTGAAAAAGCACTTCGGCCTGATCAGAGTCCTGTGCGAACGGGGGACATATTTTTTCGACTACGGCAATTCCTTCATGAAGGCCGTATTTGATGCGGGTGAAAGAGAAATAGCGAAAAACGGAAAAGACACATCCGACGGATTTATTTTCCCGTCCTATGTCGAGGATATAATGGGCCCAATGCTTTTTGATTACGGGTATGGCCCTTTCCGGTGGGTATGCCTGAGCGGGAAGACGGAAGACCTTGAAAAGACCGACGCGGCGGCCTTTGGCTCGATAGATCCGAACCGCAGCAGCCGGGACCGGGACAACTGGATTTGGATAAGGGATGCGGAGAAAAACAACCTGGTCGTCGGCACACAGGCAAGGATTCTTTATCAGGATGCGGCCGGAAGGATGAAAATCGCGCTGAAGTTCAATGACATGGTGAGAAAGGGCGAGACAGGCCCCATTCTAATCGGCAGGGACCACCACGACACCGGCGGAACCGACTCGCCGTTTCGTGAAACGGCCAGCATCAGGGACGGCAGCAACATAACCGCAGACATGGCGGTTCAATGTTTCGCGGGCAACGCCGCCCGCGGAATGAGCCTTGTGGCTCTTCATAACGGTGGAGGAGTGGGAATTTCAAAGGCCGTGAACGGCGGGTTCGGCCTTGTTCTCGATGGAAGCAGGCGGATTGACGGTATTATTCGCAACGCGGTTCCTTTTGATGTAATGGTCGGCGTGGCAAGAAGAAACTGGGCGGGCTGCGATAATTCAATTATAACGGCTGTCGGGTTCAACGAAAACCCCGGGAGCAAGGGAACCATAACGATACCTTTCAGAGCTGACGAGAGCCTGGTTGACAGCGTTGTCGCCAACTATGCGGACGGAGGGAAAGATGGATAGGATAATGCAGTGCGTTCCGAATTTCAGCGAAGGCAGGGATTTGACAAAAATAGAAAAAATAGTAGATTGCTTCAGAGCAAAAAATGGCGTGAGGCTGCTTGATTACGCCAGCGACGCAGACCATAACAGAACAGTTGTGACAGTAACCGGGGAGCCCGCGGAGCTGGGCAAGGCGGTCATAGAGGCGATAGCCAGGGCCGTGGAACTGATTGATATGACCAAACACAAAGGCCAGCATCCCAGGATGGGTGCGATGGACGTTGTTCCGTTCATTCCGATTAAGAACACGACGATGGAGGACGCCGACCGGCTTGCAAAAGAGGTGGCCGAAGAAGCGTCGAAAAGATGCGGGCTGCCATTCATACTCTATGAAGAATCGGCTTCC
The DNA here is from genome assembly GCA_046484775.1 of Clostridia bacterium. Classification (GTDB taxonomy): domain Bacteria; phylum Bacillota; class Clostridia; order DUPQ01; family DUPQ01; genus JAFGQE01. The sequence goes on from JAWOIG010000090.1 coordinate 9,979, forward strand.
GCCCCCCATCGCAAAGACCTGTCCGACATACGCAAAGGTGAATTCGAAGGCATGCCTGCGAAAATGAAATCCTCAGAATGGCGAAGTGATTTCGGACCTGATGAAATTCATCCCACCGCCGGGATAACCGCAATCGGGGCAAGGAAACCGCTTATCGCCTTTAATATTAAGCTTGATACGGACAATCTTGATATCGCAAGAAAAATCGCCGCCGGCATAAGGTATTCCGGGGGAGGCTTCAGGTATTGCAAGGCAATGGGGGTCGGGCTCAGGGACCGCGGCATCGTCGAGGTCTCGATGAATCTTACCGATTACGGGAAGACGGCCATATACAGGGTCTTTGAGACTGTCAGAATGGAATGCGGGCGGTACGGGGTCAATGTGCTTGGAAGCGAGATAGTCGGAATGGTTCCGATGCAGGCGCTCATTGAAAGCGCCGCATATTACCTGGGTCTGGAAAATTTCAGCATGGACCAGGTCCTGGAATACAGGTTGTAGAATGAACGGATTGATATTGACAAACATAAGCGAGCTTGTTACCTGCAGGGGAAGAGCACCCAGGCGGGGGGCGGAAATGTCCGACGCCGGAATCATAGCCAATGGCTGTGTCGTTGTGCGGGATGGAAGGATTGCCGCCGTGGGCAGAGCCGGGGAAACGGAGGCGAAATACCCGGATGCCGGATTCGAGCGGATCGATTGCTCGGGCAAGGCGGTGCTTCCGGGTTTTGTGGATTCCCATACGCATTTTGTTTTCGGAGGATACAGACAGGAAGAGTTCATGCGCAGAATGGGCGGCGCCGGCTATATCGACATAATGGCAGAAGGAGGAGGAATAGCAAGCACGGTGAGAAGCACCAGGGAAGCGGATCTGAACGAGCTCGTTGCAACAGGCCTGCGAAGAGCCGGCGAAACGCTGGCATTCGGCGTCACGGCATTGGAGGGTAAAAGCGGATACGGACTTGACCTGGATACCGAAATCAAGCAGCTCAGGGCTATGAGGGAAATCAATCAAAGGCAAGCGGTTGACATTGTGCCCACTTTCCTTGGAGCGCATGCGGTTCCCCGTGAATATGAAGGCCGGACGGACGACTACCTGGATTTCATCATCACAGATGTACTGCCTGAGGTCAGAAAGGAAGGACTGGCGGAATTCGTTGATATTTTTTGTGAAAAAGGCGTATTTGAAACAGAGCAGTCCCGACGCTATCTCGAGAAGGCGAGGTCGGAGGGTTTTGGAATAAAGATTCATGCGGACGAAATGGTCTGGTCCGGCGGTGCGGAACTTGCAGCGGAACTTGGGGCGGTTTCCGCGGATCATTTGCTTCACGCATCGAAAGCGGGCATAAAGGGGCTCGCTGAAAAAGAAGTCATCGCAACCCTTCTGCCCGCAACCGCCTTCATACTTAAGGAGAAATATGCGGATGCAAGAAAAATGATTGCAGCCGGATGCGCGGTTGCCCTCGCAACCGATTTCAATCCGGGGAGCGCATTCACAGGGTCGATTCCACTGGTCATAGCCCTGGCCGCCATCCAAATGAATATGAATGCTGCGGAGATTGTCACTGCGCTGACCATAAACGGGGCATGCGCGCTTGGAATTCAGGATGAAACCGGAAGCATCGAGGAAGGAAAGAAGGCCGACCTGATAATATTGAAGTATCCATCCATTGATTTCCTGGCGTACAATACAGGGGTGAACATAGTTGAAATGGTCATAAAGAACGGCGTTGTCGTCATTGACGGACGGGAGTAACCATGAAAGATCTCAGCATTGCGAAATTTGCAGAAATAACAGCATCAAAAAGAGCGGTCCCGGGAGGAGGAAGCTCGGCGGCGCTTTGCGGCGGATTGGCGGGCGCCCTGGTTGAGATGGTGGCGAACCTAACCGTGGGAAACAAAAGATATGCGGAATCCGAGGAAAAGATGAAGATTGCAAGGGACAGGGCCTTGATTCTCAGGCAGGCCCTGCTTGATGGAATCGAGAAAGACAGCAATGCATACTCGGCCGTAATGGATGCGTACAGACTTCCCAAGTCCGGGGAAGAGGAAATACGGCTGAGGAACACGGCTGTTCAGGAAGGGCTGAAGAAAGCAGCACGGGTTCCGATGGAAATCGCATCCCGGGCGTACGATGTTCTGGAACTTTCAGGTGAAGTGGTCAGACATGGAAATAAAAACGCCAAAACTGACGGCCTGGTCTCCGCAATGATGGCCAGGACTGCGGTTCTTGGAGCATTGCTCAATGTCAAAACCAACCTGGAATTAATAGAAGACGAGGATTTTGTCCGGGTCATGTCGCAAAAAGTTGAGGAGCTCAGGTCGGGATGTATCCTTAGGGAATCGGAGATATTGGCGGGCGCCGGATTCCGGAACCATGTATGATCATTCCGTGGATTCAATGAATATCGGATATCCGGAGGTGTAAAGATGACTGAAAACAAGAAGATGGGCATAGGAAAACTGGCGATTTCACTGGCTGTCTCAGACAACAATGAGGAGAAAATAGTCAGTTTTTATGAGAAAAAGGGATATCGCTTTTTAAAGGGTCGTGTCGGCGCAATGGAGGCGGGCAAGATATTCGCCGCCGTGGAGACGGCGGTCATAAGAGAGAAGCTGATCGAGGAAAATTATCACGAGGAACATGTTCTTTACCATGCGATAAGCGAAGCGTTCAGCGGTTACTGCAGGGGACCTGTTGCCCTTGAAAGCGTCCTTAGGACTACGGGCTTGGTTTTTTCGGTTGCGCGCGGACCGCTTGCCGTCGGGGATGATAAAAACGGGGAATGGCTGGCTGTCGTTCTTTACGGACACATAGGATCCCCGAGAAGGGGATTCGAGCACGAAGCCATCGGAATGGGGGTTCAGTCCATCTAGATTCAAGAGTCGGCGAAGACACGGAACCGGGCCATGAATTCCGTGAGCAAGCCGCCGCTATATGTTCTTTGCAACCTGGCTCAGTAAATCCTGTACATTCGTTATTATGGTTGTCACCGACAGGGATCCCCTGTCCTTTAATCTATTTATGGCAAATTCCGTTGTGTACACACTATATATACAGGCCGCACAACCCCGCCCCTAATAGTGGCAGGCTCCTTACATATTATTTTTCCCCTGGCGGGCTTGATCGGGCTTTTGGCCGGTATGCCGCTGAAACTGACCCGGCCGGCTACCGGGCTCTGCGGTTTTTGACTGAAGCATTACAATGCCAGGGAACCCATGGGATCCCACGGCTTTAGTTCAATGGGCTCAAGCCTCAATGCCTCAAGATGCTCCGGGGCCAGGTGCTTTTTGTTTACGACCACCTGGTACATATACTGGTCAAACCACTTGTCCGACATGATGAACCAGCCGTCCTTACCGGATTTGTCGCCCCAGCTGTTCTCGACTTTCCATCGGACGGGCTTTTTGTCCACGATGTTGACGGCGGTGAATACCATTGCATGGGTCATCAATGAATCGCCGTATTCAAGCTGCTCCGCCTTGGTAAGCCCGACATCCGTCCCGAGAGCCGCATGATAATCATATATGCCCGTGTCCATTATTCCGAGCTTCTTGTTCAGCATCTTCCCGACATCGCATCCGAACCAGACCACCTCGTCATCCAGCAGCTGGGCCGCCGCCGCTTTCTTAAGGTCTTCAACCGGTACGTTAAGATATAGGACCGGGCGGCCGCCGACTACATTGCCCAGGCGCTGAACCGTATAGGTCCTGCCGTAAGGCTTGTCCTTTGTCGGTGCATTGATCAGGCTCACGTATTCGGTAAGGGGGACATCTATGTATTCGTTGTAAAAGGATTTCGGGGTCAGGCCTTCCTTGCGGAAGAACTTCTCGTCCTTGTCGCGGTATTCGAAATCGAATCTTTCGGGAGGAGTCCCGAGACATCTGCAAAGAACCGTATATACTTCCCCCAGCATGATGTCCTTTTTGGTCCTGAGCTCATCAATGCCAACTCCCCCGTCTGATAGCCTCCTAAGCAAAGCGGCGTCCTTTCGAAGCTTCCTGGTGAGCAGCCCGGTCATTCCCCCTGTGTTGCCGCTATGGAAGGTCTCCGGCATAATCCATTTCGGGACGACGCCATATTTCCCGATTATGTTGACAAGCATGTCCCACTGCCCGCCGTCATTCAGCGGACCGGCAAGAAGCCATGCTATCAGCCTTGAATCAGTTGCTTCATACAAGGTGTCGAGTATGTTCTCATAGAAGTAATTTGCTTTTTCAAGCTTGTCATAAAACAGTATGTAATTCTGGGACAACTCAAAGGTTTTCAAATTGCATTTTGACATCACCTGCTTGCGAAGCACATTCATGCCTGCGAACATCCAGCATCTTCCGCTGGACATCTGGTTGGTTATATCACCGGTTTTTATTTCATTTGAAAAGGTGAACTGCATGTCGGTTTCAGATTGCTGGTTCATCGCCACCGCCTCGATGCCATTGTTTACAATGGCTTTCTGTATGATGCCGTGGGAAGGGTCGCCGAGCATCGCGGCATTGTATGATTTCAGGGATTCAAGTGTGATGGATTTGTCTGGCATACGGATCTCCTTGTGAAAATTACTTTTATATGAAGGAAAAGTTCCCTCGAATCAATCATAGCATATTTCTTGCTGTTTAAGAATCAGCTTCATCCATGCAGAGGTTTCCACTGTGTCAAAACCCTAGAGGTTATTAGTACAAAACCCATCATATCTGTGTCAAAAACCTCTGGGGTTTTTGACACAAGGTTATTTCATCTTGTGTTTTCCTATGGCATCATGTATAATGCTTTACGCATCGACCTTGCCCCTGAAAGGGGGCCGTATAGTCCGGAAGGAGGTGATTAACTATGCGAAAGTATGAAACTATCTTTATACTCGACTGCGAAATCGAAGAAGAGGCACAGAAGGCCATTATCGAAAGAGTAAAGGCTGAGATTGAAGGCGCCAAGGGAGTAATCGGTAAGCTTGACGAGTGGGGAAAGAAAAAACTTGCATATCCAATTAATTTTAAAACAGACGGATATTATGTTTTTATCGAGTTTGAAGCGGAAGCGGAGCTCCCGCTGGCGCTTGAGAGAATTTACAGGATAACAGAGGGGATATTAAAAGGCCTCATTGTTAGAAAAGATGATTGACGGGGTGATGACATGAACAAGGTAGTATTGATGGGAAGACTGACGAAGGATCCCGAGCTGAGATATACGAATACAAACAGCACGCCCCTTGCTTCCTTTTCACTGGCGGTGAACAGAAGATTCATCAGGCAGGGAGAGGAAAGACAGGCTGATTTCATTAACATTACGGCATGGGGAAAGACCGCTGAATTCGTCAAAAATTATTTCGCAAAAGGCCAGCAGGTCGCCGTTGTCGGAAGAATCCAGACAAGGTCGTGGGACGACGAGGCAGGCAAACGGCATTATGCAACGGATGTTGTCGCTGAGGAAGTATATTTTGCCGACAGCAAGCGGGGCAGCGGAGAAGGCGGGATGCAACCCGGCAAGGAGCGACCGCAATCAATGCAGGATGACGACGGATTCGCCACGGTTGAGGAAGATGACGACGAACTGCCGTTCTAGCAGGATAAATGAAAGGAGGATTTGAAAATGGATGACAGGATGGACAAGAAGGAATTCAAATATAGAAAGCCAAAAAGAAAACCGTGTCAGTTTTGCGTGGACAAGATTGACAAGATTGATTATAAAGATATTCCAAGGCTCCGAAGACTCATTTCCGAGAGAGGAAAGATTCTTCCGAGGCGCGTCACCGGCACCTGCGCAAAGCACCAGCGAAAGCTGACGACCGCGATAAAAAGGGCCAGACAGATAGCGCTTCTGCCGTACACTAGCGAATAACGGGAAAAACCAATGAATCAAGAGCAGTCAATACCTGCTCTTTTTCTTTACCGAATACCAGGATGGTCCGGTTTGCACGGGGTTTTTCAACATATGGCGGGAATAAACAAGAATTAAACAGAAAACGGAAGTGGTTACGGCCGGGCATGAGGTTGTGGTATAATATCTTGTACTAGAAAATAAAGCGGGGTGGAATTTTGAAAGTTATATTGATGGAGGATATTAAAGGCCTTGGCAAGCAGAACGAGATGGTCGAGGCCAAGGATGGTTATGCGAAGAATTTTCTTTTGAAAAGGAACCTGGCTATTGAAGCGACGCCCGAAAATCTCAATACAATGAAAAGCAGGCAGAAGGCGGCCAGGAACAGGACGCTGACGCAAAGCGCCGAAGCCATGGAAGTCAAGGAGAGGCTCGAGGGCAAGACCGTCGTTATAAAGACGAAATCAGGCGAAAACGGCAAGCTCTATGGATCGATAACAGCCAAGGACATTTCCGACGAAATAAAAAAACAGCACAACGTCGAAGTTGATAAAAAGAAGATAGTGATACAGGATCATCACATCAAGACGATATCGACAAATGAGGTTCCAATAAAAATTCATGCGGGAATTACCGCGAATATAACTGTAATAGTCGAAGAAGCGGAATAAGCGGGGGGGTATTATGGACGCCGGTGAAACAAGGGGAAGGATTCCTCCCCACAGCATAGAAGCCGAACAATGCACGCTGGGCAGCATGTTGCTTGACGAGGATGCGATAGCAGAGGTTTTCGGCATACTCAAGGCGGATGATTTCTACCGCAATGAGCACAAGGACATATTCAACAGCATTGACGAACTCTATTCATCGGGAAAATCAGTCGATATCGTTACCCTGGGCGAAGCATTGAGAAGAAACGGAAACCTCGAAAAATGCGGCGGCCTCGAATATCTGGCCGCCATAGCCGAGCAGGTTCCTTCAGCGGCAAGTGCACGCCATTACGCGGAAATAGTAGAGGACAAGGCGGTTGTCAGGGCGTTGATCAAGAGCTCGGGAGAAATCCTCGAGATGGGGTATCAGAACCAGGACGATGCCAGAAAGGTCATGGATTATGCCCAGCAGAACATATTCGACATCGCTCAGGACAAGGACAGCAAGGGCGTAAGCCACATTCGCGACATACTTGAGGAAAATCTCAAGACACTTACAAAATTATATAAAGAAGGAAACAGGGTGCCGGGAATCCCATCCGGATATGCCGACCTCGACAAGCTTACGGCGGGCTTCCAGTCTTCCGACCTCATACTCATAGCGGCCCGTCCTTCGATGGGAAAGTCGTCGCTTGCGCTCAACATAGCGCAGCATGTCGCCCTGCAGGAAGGCGGTTCGGTGGCAATATTCAGCCTTGAGATGTCCAAGGAGCAGGTGGTCAACAGAATCCTTTCGAGCGAGATGCAGATAGAGAACATGAAGCTCAAGACAGGCGACCTGAATTCCGACGAATGGCAGAAGATAGCCGTAGCATCGGCGCAGATTTCCGAGGCGTCGATTTATATCGACGACACATCGGATATTTCGGCCGCGGAAATGAGGGCCAAATGCAGAAGGCTCAAGCTCAAGAAGCAACTCGACATGGTCATAATCGACTATATACAGCTTATTGCGGGTGGCAAAAGGAATGAAAGCCGTCAGCAGGAGATTACGGAAATATCAAGGAATCTCAAGATACTGGCGAAGGATCTGCATATTCCGGTAATTGCGCTGTCGCAGCTTTCAAGGGCCCCGGAACAAAGGGCCAACCACCGCCCGATGCTCAGCGACCTCAGGGAATCCGGTGCGATCGAACAGGATGCCGACATGGTCATGTTCATATACAGGGACGACTACTATGACAAGCAGACTGAAAATCCGAACGTAACCGAGCTTATCGTCGCAAAGAACAGAAACGGCTCGACCGGGGATGTAAAGCTGCGCTGGCATGCCGAATACACGAAGTTCAGCAACCTTGCCAGATGACGGGGCCGGCCGGCATTACCCGCCTTTCAGCCCTCTCGGTAAAATCAGATGAAAGATGAAATAAAGGAATATATTCTTGAAAAGAGCATGATCGTCCCGGGGGATGCCGTTTGGGCGGCGTTTTCCGGCGGAGCTGATTCATGCTGCCTTTTGCATATCCTCAGCCGTCTCGGTCCGGAAATGGGATTCACGCTGAAAGCGGTGCATGTCAATCATATGCTAAGGGGAGACGAGAGCGGTCGCGACGAGAGGTTTTGCGTGGATTTCTGCAAAAAGCTCGGAATCAGTCTGGAAGTATACCGGGAGGATGTCGCGAGATTATCGGCGGACGGAAAAATGACCGTTGAAGAAGCGGGAAGAAAAGTCCGTTATGGGATATTCGAGAAAAGCTGTCCGGGTAAAATCGCCCTCGCACACAATCAGAACGACAATGCGGAAACTGTCCTGATGAATCTGCTGAGAGGAAGCGGGATGGAAGGCCTTGGCGGCATCAGCCCGGTCAACGGCCGGTATATAAGGCCATTGCTCGCAAAAAGCCGAGGCGAAATCGAAGTGTATCTTGAGCAAAACGGAATTCCCAACATCGAGGACAGCTCCAACAAGGACACCGACTACTTCAGGAATGCGGTCAGATTGAAATTGCTCCCGCTGATGGATGATATCACGGGAAGGGATTCAGCACCGGTTCTGGCAAGGGCCGCAGAAATGGTCAGAATCGATTCATCCTACCTGTCGCAGGCGGTGGAAAAAGCTTTTTTCGAAATTGTTTGCGTAGATGAAAAAAAAGCCGTGCTGGACAACATCTCCATAATGAAACTTCATCCAGCGATTGCCGCAAGGGTCGCAAGGAAGGCCGTCGAATCCATAAAGGGAGACCTAAAGGACATCGGGATGAAAAATACGGAAGCACTCATGGATATCATCCGGAACAACCGAACAGGGGACGCGGTCGACCTGCCGGGAGGCGTTCATGCCCTCGTCCAGTTTGGCAAGACCGTCATCTATACCCCGCATGAAAAAGAGGATTTTGAATATATCCTGCCCGTGCCGGGAAACATATATATAGAGCAAAGGGATATTACGGTTTTCGCAGTATATGAAAAGCCGCAATCCGGCCCTGATCCCCTTGCAAATTTCCACTATTTCTGCTTCGGCGAACAATCGGACCCAATTACAGTCAGAAACAGAAGGAACGGTGATATAATAAAACCCTGGAAAGGCAGGGGTACGGTCAGGCTAAAAAAATACTTCATCGACAGGAAGGTAAGCCGGCCCGAAAGGGATGAAAAGATTATAATCGCCTGCGGGAGTTCGGTGGCATACATAGAAGGAATGGCATACGGCAGGGAATTTATGCCCGCCGAAGGATTCGATACGGTGAGGATTAGCTTTGAAAGAGGAAGACGCGATGCATGACGACGTGAAAAAGGTTCTGATAACAAAAGAGGAAATAGACAAAATGGTGAAAAAACTTGCAGCGACCATTTCCCGTGACTATGAAGGAAGGCAGCTTGTGCTTATCGGCGTAATGAAGGGATGCCTCATATTTCTCGCCGACTTGCTCAGGAACATAACGATACCTGTCGAGTTCGGAACCATAACCGCGTCAAGCTATGGGTCGGGCACCGAGTCCAGCGGACAGATTAAGATCATCAACGATGTCGATATCGAAATCAAGGGCAAGGATATAATCGTTATAGAAGATCTCGTGGACACAGGGCTTACGTTGAATTATCTGAAGAATTTTCTCGGACTGAGGGAGCCCAAGAGTGTGAAGATATGCGTTGCATTCGACAAACCTTCCCGCAGGAAGAATCCCATAGACATTGACTACAAGGGAATGGACATACCTGATGAATTTATCGTAGGATACGGCCTTGACTTCAACGAGAAATACAGGAACCTTCCCGAGATATGCGTTCTGAAGGAAGAAATATACAATGAAGGCGTGTCCTGATGTCTCCACCGGAACGGGATGCAGAACGATGGTTTGGCAGTCCGTTTCGTATTGTGCGGGGCTTTGGATTGTATGTTCATGCCTGTTGTGGTAACATAATAAAATGCAAAAAAGCAGGAGGAAGACTTGAAGTACTTTAAGAATCTAAGTTTTTATATAATACTTTTTGTGATTGTTCTGGTGGTGGTGACGCTTGCGTCAAATACCAACCAGATTGACCATATGGTTTATTCGCAGTTCATGGACCAGTTGGACAAGGGAAATGTCAGCAACGTGGAGGTCGATGTCTATTCGGCTTCAGTCGAGCTTAAGTCGCCGATACTGGGAGATAAAAAGGAATTCCTGGTGGACATTGGCAGTGCTGAAAAGCTGCAGGAAGCCCTGGAAAACAGGAGGCTGGAACAGGCGGATCTGGAATACACCTTCGTCCCCGACAAACCCAACTGGTGGCTGAGCCTTCTTCCTTCCCTGATTCTGGTGGGCCTTTTCATAGTGTTCTGGTTCTTCATAATGAAGCAGTCACAGGGCGGTACCAACAAGGCGATGAGCTTTGGTAAAAGCAAGGCCAGGATGTTGACCGACAAGGACAAGAAAAAGACATTCCTGGATGTGGCGGGCGCGGATGAAGAAAAGAAGGAGCTGGAGGAAATCGTCGATTTTCTCAAGCAGCCTGAAAAATATATCAAGCTGGGGGCAAGGATACCTAAGGGTGTTTTGCTTGTAGGTCCTCCGGGAACAGGAAAAACCCTGCTCGCCAAGGCAGTCGCAGGGGAAGCGGGGGTTCCGTTCTTCAGCATAAGCGGCTCGGATTTCGTCGAGATGTTCGTAGGCGTGGGAGCCTCGAGGGTCCGGGACCTTTTCAAGCAGGCCAAGGAAAATTCGCCGTGCATAGTTTTTATAGATGAAATAGATGCTGTCGGGCGCCACAGGGGAGCGGGGCTTGGAGGAGGAAACGACGAAAGGGAGCAGACGCTCAACCAGCTTCTTGCAGAAATGGACGGTTTCGGAGTCAATGAGGGAATCATAATAATGGCGGCCACCAACAGGCCGGACATACTGGACCCCGCGCTTCAGAGGCCGGGGAGATTCGACAGAAAGGTAACCGTCAATTATCCCGACACCAAGGGCCGGGAGGAGATACTGAAGATACATTCAAAGGGAAAACCGCTTGACGACAATATAGACCTTTCGAACATTGCGAAGATAACGCCGATGTTCACGGGCGCCGACCTTGAGAACCTGATGAACGAGGCTGCGATACTTGCGGCAAGGGAAAATCTTGAAAAGATAACGGCGCATGAGATCAAGGAGGCCATATTCAAGGTTACCATGGGCCCCGAAAAGAAAAGCAGGACGGTCAACCCGATGGAGAGGAAGCTCACCGCCTATCACGAGGCCGGCCATGCCATTACCACGCGAACGGTTTCGACGACATCAAAAGTGGACAGGGTGTCGATAATACCGGTGGGACAGGCTGGAGGATATACGTCCTTCAGGCCGAACGAAGACAAATACTTCTATACAAAGGGACAGCTGATTGAGGAAATAATGTCGTTGCTTGGCGGTCGTGCCGCCGAGGAAATGGCTTTGGGAGAGATAAGCACCGGGGCGGCGAATGACCTTATGAGAGCCAACCAGATAGCCAGGAGCATGATAGTAAAGTACGGCATGAGCCAGAATCTTGAGAATATCGTATTCGACCAGCAGGAGGAAGTATTCATTGGACGCGATTACGGCCATGTAAAGAATTACAGCGAGGAGCTCGCCTCTATGATTGACAGGGAAATACAGACCATAATCACCGATTCATACAATAAAGTCAAGAACATAATAAAGGACAAGATGGATATATTGAAGAGGCTCGCGGAGCTGTTGCTGGAAAAAGAAAAAATAGAGGAAGACGAGTTCGACAGAATTTACCTTGGGGCCGAACTATAGTATAATCATAGGGAACAACAATTCCCGGGATCATTTCCGGGATACATAGTGAATTGATAAAACCTTATCAAGAGAGGCAGAGGGACAGGCCCGATGAAGCCCGGCAACCGGCGTATGTACGGTGCCAATTCCTGACAGATGAGGAGACAGCCCTCCCGTCGGAGGGTATTTTTTTGGAGGAATATATGGAAAGACACATTTTCACATCGGAATCAGTAACTGAAGGACATCCCGACAAGATGTGCGATAAAATTTCTGATTCGATACTCGACGCCATCATTGAGAAGGACCCCATGGCAAGGGTCGCATGCGAAACTGCGACGACAACGGGACTTGTCCTGGTCATGGGAGAGATCACCACCGACTGCTATGTCGATATTCCCAGGATTGTGAGGGAAACGGTAAGGGACATCGGATACACCAGGGCCAAATATGGGTTCGATTACGAGACCTGCGCGGTTCTGACGGCGATAAACGAGCAGTCGGGGGACATTGCGATGGGCGTAGACCATGCCCTTGATGATAATACCCAGCAGGGGGCCGGCGACCAGGGGATGATGTTCGGATTTGCCTGCAGGGAGACGGAGGACCTGATGCCATACCCGATAACCGCCGCCCACGCCCTGTCCAAAAGGCTCGCCGCAGTTCGTAAGGAAGGAATCCTTGATTATCTCAGGCCCGACGGCAAGAGCCAGGTATCCGTCGAATACATCGACGGCAGGCCCGTGAGAATAGATACGGTAGTCATAGCCGCACAGCATGCGGAAGGCATTTCCATCGAGGGCCTTCAGGAGGATATAAAGAGGGAGGTCATAGGTAAGACCCTTGATCCTTCGATGATTGATTCAAATACCAAAATACTCATCAATGCCACGGGGAAGTTTGTGACGGGAGGACCCGCAGGCGATTCGGGGCTGACGGGCAGAAAGATCATAGTAGATACGTATGGAGGAATGGGCAGACACGGCGGAGGGGCTTTCAGCGGAAAGGATCCGACGAAAGTGGACAGGTCCGGGGCTTATGCGGCAAGATGGGTTGCAAAAAACATAGTCGCCTCCGGCGCCGCTGATAAATGCGAGATCCAGCTGGCATACGCCATCGGAATATCCGAGCCCGTATCAATAAACATCGACACGTTCGGAACGGGCAAAGCCGGCGAGGCAAGTATAATCAGGGCGGTGCGGGATATCTTTGAGCTTAAGCCGGGGTCCATAATCAAAAGGCTGGAACTCAGAAAACCTGTATATTCCCAGGTAGCGGCATACGGTCATTTCGGCAGGCGGGATCTGGACCTGTCGTGGGAAAAGACCGATATGGCTGATGAACTTGCGAAACTATTGTAGAATCATAGCATGACGCGGTAATTGTTTTGCAGCTGGAATGCAATTGTTTTTCGGCGGCTTCGGAAGGCGAAGGGAATGATGGAAGACAGGACGGGGGACGGTACGGTCATACGGGGCTATGTCGGGGACATTATCTTTCACAACAGTGAAAACGGCTATTCCGTCTTCACGATTTGTTGCGAAGGAACCGATGTGACTGCGACCGGCAGTGTCCACGGCATCAGACCCGGCGAATACATTGAGATTTCAGGTTCATGGACCGATCACAAACGCTACGGCAAGCAGTTCACCGGGCTGGGTTTCAACAGGAGCATGCCTGAGGACGACAACGAGGCCATGGTAAGATATTTGTCATCAGGTTTTGTCAAGGGAATAGGAGCCGCGACGGCGCAGAGGATCGTCGAGAAATTTGGACGGGACACAGCCCGCATACTTGAGGAGATGCCGGAAAGACTGGCTGAGGTCAGGGGCATAAGCCTCGAGAAGGCGATACTGGCGGGCAATGCCATAAACAGCAGGAAAGCGCTGGCTAAGACAATACTGTATTTCACAAAACTCGGCCTGAGCCCGGAAAAAGGTGCGAAGGCCTGCTTGCAGCTGGGCGATGACGCGGTGGAGAAAATAAAGGAAAATCCATATATTCTCATATCGGGCCAGATAGGGCTTACATTCAAGCAGGCCGATGCGATTGCGGCATACGAGAACAGTGGGACCGATGAATTCATGGAATGCCAGGCAAGGGTATATTCGGGCATAGGATATGTTCTTGAAAGGGCCATGGAGTCAGGCCACACATATCTGCCGATGGATCTGCTTATCGAGGCATGCCGCAGGGTTCTTGGAATTCGAATTGAAACAATAGAAGATGAAATCGTCAGGATGCTTGCCGATGGATTGCTTAAGTCCGCGGGAGACCGAATCTATTTGAGCCGCCTGTACGATGCCGAGAAATATGTATCCGAAAGATTGAGGCAACTCTCATCATTCAAGTACGCATTCAGCGAGAACATGGAATACACTCTGAACGAAAGCTTGATGGAATTGCATGTAGCGCTTGATGAAACGCAGGCAAGGGCCTGCATGGCGGCCGCCGGTAACGGCGTTTCCGTAATATCGGGAGGCCCCGGCACAGGCAAAACTACAATAATAAAAGCACTAATAGGAATGTTTGAAAAAACAGGAAAAAGCTGCAGCCTTGCCGCTCCTACCGGAAGGGCGGCAAAAAGAATGCAGCAATCCTCGGGCAGGGATGCAAGGACCATCCACAGGCTTCTTGAAATTGATTTCATTGGCGACGGGGACGTGATGCAGTTCGCCCGGAATGAAAACAATCCGCTTGAAGCGGACGCAGTCATAATAGACGAAATGTCGATGGTCGATATAGAACTCATGCATGCATTGCTGAAGGCTGTGAAGTCAGGGACAAGGCTTGTGCTGATCGGCGACGTCGACCAGCTGCCTGCGGTTGGACCGGGAACGGTTCTTAAGGATATCATCGAATCGGGCATGGTCCATTGCACGATCCTGCAAAACATATACCGGCAGGAAACGGGAAGTTCCATACCTCTTGTGGCAAGGGACATAAACGAAGGAAGGCTGCCCGATTTCAATCCGCCCGACGGAAGCTTTGTTTTCCTTGAGACAAGGGGTTCGGGAAAGGTCATGGACCTGATGACGGAAATAATCAAGGGTGAAATGGAGAACACAACGGATATTCAGGTCATAACGCCCGGAAAAAAAGGCCCGGCGGGAACAATCAGCCTCAACAGGATGATGCAGGAGGTGTTCAACCCGGGAAAACCCGGAAAAAGCGAAAAGAAATATATAAGCCGCATATTCAGGGAAGGCGACAAGGTGATGCAGATAAAGAACAACTATGAAATAGAGTATACGGCTTATTCCGAGATTGGAAAGGGAGTCTATAACGGCGACATTGGAATTCTTGCTGAGGTCGATGCACAGGCGGAAATGCTAAGAGTGGTATACGATGGGGAAAAGACGGTCATTTATGATTTCAAGGACGCCGACCAGCTGGAAACCGCCTATGCCATTACGGTTCACAAGAGCCAGGGCAGCGAATACGGCACGGTTGTGATGCCGCTGTTCGGGGTCAACGACATGCTGTGCACCAGGAATCTCCTTTATACCGCAGTCAGCAGGGCTGTTAGGAAGCTATATGTAATCGGTTCCAGGGAAATATTTTCTTCAATGATAAGCAACGAACATAAGAAGCCCAGGTATTCAGGGCTGAAGGGACTTTTGATTGATTGATTTTGAAAAGATAGCGCACCTGCTGTTCCCATCACCCTGCATTTACTGCGGCGGAACTTCGGTCGAAAAGGAATATGGATTCTGTCCTTCGTGCAGGGACGCGGTACCCTTCGGTCTTAAGAAAAGCGGGGATACCTGGTATTTGTTCGATTACGATAAAAAGATTGCCGGCATGTTGAAAAGGGCGAAGTACGCAGGCAGGCCATATGCAATGAAGATGCTTGCCAGGCTGGTCGGAAGTCTGCTCGGGAATAAAGGCGTGAGACCGGATATAGTCGCATATGTTCCCATGCACAGGAGCGATCTTGGGAAGAGGGGATATAACCAGAGTAGAATCGCGGCAACTGAAATTGCAAGAAGTCTGGACTGCCGTTGTTACCCCGGGGCCTTGAGAAAAATTGAAAGAAACCTCAGCCAGGCGGGGCTTAGCAAGGCCAATCGAAGCAAGAATGTCAGGGGAGTATACAAAGCTGACAACACAGTCGTATGTGGAAAAAGGGTGCTTCTGATAGATGATATTATGACAACCGGAAGCACGATAAACGAGTGCAGCAGTGAGCTTCTGTCGGCAGGAGCGGTTTTTGTCGAGTCGGTGGTCATTGCCCATACCCCTTATTCAAGACGAAAATAAATAAACAAGGCAACTCTGCCATGTGCGCCCATTGGAATAAAAAAAGGACTGCGAGTATGCGCAGTCCCTTTTTGGCCGGCCGGATAGAGTGGAAACTATAGTTTGAGAGAACTCAGGAGAAGGGACCGGCCTCATATGGAATGCATGCGGGTATAAGCCCGCAAAAATGGGGGTCTTGGGAATGAGCTGCGGTGAATCATTCATACCGGAACTCGATACAGTGTCAATTGTAGCCGGGCACAAGATTCTTTTTCAGATAGTTATCCCTGTATGATTTCAGAATGTAAGGCATGTGCCTGGGAGGTTCGTTCACCTCGGGATCGGTGTTAAGCAGAAAATAGCAATATCCCATCCGGTCGATTTTCGTATCATTTCTTGTGAAACCGAGCCGGGTCAGGGCGGCCATACTGTCAATGTCGTCCTCAGCCTCTTCAAGATGCAGTTCTATTCTCGGAATATCGGAATTTCCAAACAGTACATCTATGATTCCCTTTATGCATTCTTCATGGACTTCGGGACCCTTCAGGTGCCCGCTTATCTCATAATACAGGTGTGCATTCCTCATTAGGTAATTGTTGTAGTCGACATCGATTTCCAGCAGGAAGAATCCCACGACGAACACCCTGTCAAGAAGAACCCAGGCGAGCTTGTCCGCGTTTCCCACATATGTGAGGAATTCAACGTACATGTCGTGCAGGCGCTCCTCCAGATTGTCAAACGGGTCTATTTCAAGCGGTTGGTTCTGCATGCGGAATTCGAGGAGGTCCAGGAAATGCCTGTTGTCCAGCGGCTCAAGCACGAAATGCTTTGTAATCGCCTGTTTGTTGAGAAAATCGAATTCCGGAGTATCTATGTCCTCGATATACATATATTGCCTCCTTATAATTTGTCCGCCCCTGCGGTAAATCAATCCTAATACGAGAATGACAATATTTGAATAAACCAGTGGTATAAATTTTCCCCAAACTTATACCGGCGGTTTAAGTTTCAATAAAAAAATCAATATGGTGTTATAATTAGGGAGTGCTGAATAACAATGGATTGATCGCCGCACAATGAGCCAAAGGAGGCATTTATTTGAAAAAGACGCTGTCTGTTCTGATATCAATTGCAATACTGTTTTCCTGTCTGGCTTCATTCCCCGACAGGGTTTCGGCGCAGGAAAAATATCTATGGTATGCCGAAAACCTTAGTAAAATAGGCGTCTTTATCGGAACCGGAAGCAGTTTCGAACTGGACAGGCCGCCTACCCGGCTGGAGGGCGCGGTAATGTTCGTAAGGCTTCTTGGCGGAGAGGATGAAGCTCTTATGATGAATTACCCGCATCCTTTCCGAGATGTCCCGGAGTGGGGCCGGGGTTATGTCGGATATCTTTATCACTATGGGCTTTCAAACGGCGTTTCCACCTACGAATTCGGCTCCTTCCTTGAGATGCAGGCAAAGAGCTTCATGACTTTCGGACTCAGGGCCCTGGGATATACAGACAGTGGAACCGGAGCGGATTTCTCATGGGAACATGCGCTGGAATTCGCCTACGAAAACGACATTTTGGATTACGGCGGGTACATGGAGCTGAAGAATGAGATATTTCTCAGGGACCATGTCGCGCTTCTTTCGTACGGGTTTCTTAAGACAATATCAAATGGAACCGATGAATCGCTTGCGAAACGGCTTGTGGAACGGGGCTTTGTCGACAGGGCCGCAGCGGAGGAAATCGGGGTTGTTGCACCGGTTATCGCCGGGGATTTAGCCATATCGGTCGGAGTTCCATTTATTGATGTAGTCATGCGGTTCGGGCTCCCCGACGGTGTTGCCGACTCCGGTTTTGGATTTGACTGGCAGGTGTACAGCGGGAACCCGGATGAATATTTCGAGGTCGGGGTGAAGGGTGACAGGGTTGTCGCCGTGTTGCTCGCCTCACCTGGTTTTTCCGCCGAACGGGGAATAGAGGTCGGTATGTATAAAGCTGCAACGGATTCAGCTTATCCCGAAGGAATAAGCCGGATCTATAAATCGGCGCCCGGCGATGCTACGATATACATCAATCACATACTAATGGAAAACCGGTCCGTTTTCAGGACGATACAGAACGATTATATAACCTATTACTATGATTCGTATGATAGAGATGCCATAACGGCGATTTTCGTCATCGATGATGAAATCGAGGAAAGCAAGATCAAGCAATTCGACATTCCGGCAGACATCGGGCTCATGTCTTCGATCGGAAGGCAGGTATTCAACCTTACCAATGCAATGAGGAGACAGAAGGGCCTTTATTTGCTGCAGTGGGATGACAAAGCCGCGGCATCGGCCTTGCTGCATTCAATGGACATGGACTCAAGGGATTTCTTCGCCCATGAAAATCCCGACGGCCTGCAGCCGTGGGACAGGATGGCGGCCCAGGGGATAAGCTACACGCTTGCAGGTGAGAATATTGCGGGCGGATACAGGGACGCCGTGCACATGGTCAACGACTGGCTTAATTCAAAAACAGGCCACAGGGAAGCAATGCTGGGCGGCTACCTGCATCTGGGAGTGGGCATATGGATAGACGCAGCCGGATATATGTACGGGACCCAGAATTATTGGAAATAAGCAACTGTGGAATATCCCGGGAATGGCATTGGCCGGAGCCGGCGGAGAATATGAAAGCGGCGTAATCGTTCAGGACTGCATTGCGGGTTCAAATGAAATAAAGGCCGGCAAACCCATACGGCATCTTTTCGTATGATTCAGACCAAAATCCCAAGAAAATCCTGCAGATCGTAGACAAATCCATTTTTCAAGGCAGTTACCCAGAGGCCATGCTCCTTGTGATCTTCATTGCGGGCAGACTCCCTGTTCTCAACCGCTGTTACAGCCTCGCGTATCGTCGAGCATATTATACCGCGGTCCGCCATGTCGTTCATATTGCCCGGGGAGTACTGAAGGCACCAGTTTATTGCAAATCCTACATAGACAAGATGATTGATCCCGTACTCAAGGCATAACGCATGCAGGTGCCCGCTGTGTGTCGCGATGGGTTCCTCATCAAGCGGCATGGCCCCGGCAAGAAATGTCATGGCGGAACGGCCTTTTTCGATATCGGGTTCGTTGTGAAGACCCGGCATGGAATTTTCTTTCTTGAATTGAATCAACTCATTGTAAACAGGGTCATGGACGGGGCTTTCAGGCACAGGCATGGGGTCGGCTCCAAAATGCTTTTGGTAAATCCCAAGTGTTTTCGCATAACCGCCGAACCCATCGGCGTACCCCGAACCGTCGGCGACATGAAACAGCCGCATCCCGCTTTTTCTGACCGAATCGAAAAGCCGGGGGAAAACCCCGCCTGCAATCATGTCTGACCTTGGTATGTATTCAACGGCCCTGTACCATCCGGGATATCGCTCATAGCTTCCGCAGTCCCATGCGTGCATCGATACAAGCGCGGTGCGGGAAAGATTGACCGGAAGATCCCTCTTCTTCCACCCGCCGTATCCCTCCCCGGGAACGGCAAGGGAATAATCCGCATCGAACTGCCGGTAATACCAGGAAGGAATCATCTTTATAGTCATATCTGGAAACCTCCGCAATCCAATATTACCATACCCCGGGAGACATACGCGAGCCTAGCGTCAAAAGACGTGCCGGAACATGATATAATCTGCATCGGGAGGCTGGCGATGATTATAAGCGCAAGCAGAAGGACGGATATTCCGGCATTTTATGCGGATTGGTTTTTCAACCGCCTGCGGGAAGGAACCGTATATTCAAGGAATCCTTTCAACGGGAAATTGCTTCCCCCGGTTTCCCTGAGGCCTTCCGATGTCGACTGCATTGTCTTCTGGACCAAGAATCCCGGTCCCATGATCAACAGGCTTGAATTGCTGGAACCCCTCCCGTACTATTTTCAGGTGACGGTAAATCCGTACGATGCCATGATTGAAAAAGCCTTCGGAGGCAAGGACCAGATACTCGATGCGATAACGGAGCTGTCCGGGATGATCGGGCCGGACAGGGTTGTCTGGAGATACGACCCTGTGTTTGTAAACGAACGGTACACGCCTGATTTTCACATCAGGGCATTTGCTGATTATGCCCGTCGGCTTGAAAGGCGCGTCAACAGGTGCATAATCAGCTTTGTGGACGAATACAGGTCGATTTCAACCCGAATGGCCGGTTTTGACATAGTTCCGGTTTCCATGGAAGATATCCTCAGCTTTGCACGGGCTTTTTCCGGCATCTGCAGGGAAAGCGGAATGGAGATATTCAGTTGCGCCGAGCCCCATGACCTCGCCGCGGAAGGCGTCCGGCCGGCAAGCTGCATCGACCCGGTGCTAATATCGAAAATAACGGGCAGGGAGATGGCATTCGAAAAGGACAGGAATCAAAGAAAGGAATGCGGATGCGCAAAAAGCGTGGACATCGGGGCTTATGACACCTGTCCCGGTGGATGCGCATATTGCTATGCAAACCGCAGGGAAGCGAGTCTCGCCCGGAATCTCAGGAACTACGACCCGGATTCGCCGGTGCTGTGTGGAAATAAATGAGGCCGGCTGATTCATCATGCAATGAACCTGCGGCTAAAATCAGCCCGACTGCAGATCCGTGCGCCTGAACACCAGCCATGCGCAGGCCAGGCACACCGCGATGATCCCTCCGAGGCTTATCCATATGCGGGGTTCAACGGCATAGCCCACATTCATTACATCGGTATTCAGATATCCGAATGGGGTGATGTATTTCAGGAATTCGGCTTTGTCCGATATATTCGATATTATATCCGTGAAGTAGAAAGCCATTATTACTCCGACCGCCATTCCAGACGAGAATTTACCCCGCCTTACGGCAACCGATATCAGAATGCATACGGAAGCGACCGCAAGCATTATCAGCATGGTTATTACCGAAACCAGCAGATAATTTCTGAAACTGTAACGCCTGAAGAGCGATTGCGTTTGCTTGTCAGACAAGCCGAAGGCATCGCCGAATTCGTCCGTCATGCTCCTGTCGGCCGCCTGTTGCAAAAAGGGCCGGGGATTGATCGAAAAAAGCTCCATTGCCACCGCCGGGTTGCTGAAATTGTCCTTCAGATATTGGAATTCCGCCATTTGAGCGCCTATGTCGGAGATGAACTTGTCGCGTTCGGAAGGCGGAATTCCGAACATCTCCATGTATCCGTCGGGGTTCTCGATTATTTCCTTCATGAGAGCATCAGGGTTTTGCAGGAAGGATTCCATCAGGGCCTTCATCTGCGCTCCGTCAAGTCCCATATCCTTCATGCTGTCTTCCGATGTTTCGATCTCCGTGGATATGGTATCGGAAACAACATAATAAAACAGCGTTTCATCAAGCGTAAAAACCTGTAAAAGCGCGGATTCCTTTCCGTATGAGGCTTCGGCCAGCATCTCCTTGTTGTCCCCGTCAAGCCATGGAACCGGCGGGGACTGCGATTTCAGGCTCTCGAGAAGAACGAGCCCGGTGGAAAAAAGCAGAATGTTCATTACAAGGATAAAGGCCAGGACCACTGCGGTCTTGCTGGCAAAGAAAGCAGTCCTCGAAGCCGGTTTTGAATATATGAATTCATATGTCCCGTCCCGGACCTCCGCAGAAAAGATGCGCACGATCAGCACTCCGGTGTATATGCATCCGATCAGAATCACATATATCGAACTGTACGACACATAGAAGTTCAATATGTAGGAGAAGGTGTTTATGTCCATGGAAAAGGCGCGCAATACGCCTGAAAAGGACGAATCGTTGAAAACATTTCCAAGCGTGCCCATAAGCTCGGAAAACGAGATATAGAAGACCATTATCAGCGCGGAATATCCCACTGTTACCAGGATGGCCTGCAAGATGGTCTTGAAAAGCCGCTTGCTTTCCATTTTAATGATGTTAAGTTTCAATGTCATCGCTCCCTTCCCGTGAATAATAGTGCATGAATATTTCCTCCAGCTCGGGTTCCCTCATGGAGAAATCCCTTAGGTCCATGCTCCCCAGTCTTGAAATGAGGCTGTTGATTTCCCCTTTGTAATAGAATTCAGCCGTATTTCCGTTGCAGCTGAGGTCTGAAATATCCTCTCCTTCAAGACTTTTACAGTCGACGGGTCCCCTGGATTCGAGAAAAACGCGCCTCAGGTGCTTTTTCCTGAGCGTTTCGATTTCCTCGACATTGACCATTCCGCCGTTCCTGATGATACCGACGTTTTTACAGAGCTTCTGTACCTCGCTCAAGGTGTGCGACGAGAAGAATATCGTGGTTCCCTTACCGTGCTCTTCAAGCAGCAGCTTGAAGAATGTTTGCTGGACCAGCGGGTCAAGGCCGGTGGTGGGTTCGTCGAGAATGACAATGGAAGGAGAGTGCATGAAGGCCTGTACGATTGAAACCTTCTTTTTGTTACCGAATGACAGATTTTCGAATTTTCTGGATACATCAAGGTCGAGCATGTCCGTCAGCATGTTCATCCGCTGCCGTCCGCACGACCCGTAGAAGCTCCTTGAGTACTCAAGAAGCTCGCTGATCTTTCTGTCTCCGTAGAAGTGAACTTCCGACGGCATGTAGCCTACGGATTTTCTGATAGCTGCGGCTTCCCGGACGACATCCCTGCCAAGTATTGCCGCCGAACCGGAATCCGGGAAGATGAAATTGAGAAGGATCCTGATGGTGGTTGACTTGCCGGCTCCGTTTGGGCCGATGAAACCGAATATATCGCCCTCCGCGACGGACAGGCTCAGATCCTCCACGCCCCTCGACTTCCCGTAGTACTTCGTGACATTCCTTATTTCAATGGCAGACATACAGCGCCCCCCTTGTCGATGCAGGTTTACGGATACATGAAGTATATCATACGCATTATGAAACAGTTACAGATGGAACTGAATAATACACATGGGAATTCAAACCATACGCACCGGCCGCCGCAACCGTCCGTTTGGGCAGGCGTTGCACGGCGTCATGGAAGGTTGCAGATGATTGCATGCCCGAGCGGAGGAATGGACAGTGAGAAAAGACCGGTTTCTTTGTCCGCAGCCGGAAGGGGACCGGATATTGATCTCATTTCATAGGAAGAACCCGGAAGGCCAAGGCTGACGGATATGGACTCAAACGGATTTCGGTTGATTACGGTGAAAACAAAGTCCCGCCCGGATTTCCTCAGGCAACCCATCGCATCGTCGG
>JAWOIG010000045.1:0-4069 GCA_046484775.1 Clostridia bacterium
ATATTGGAGCAAGAGCAGATATACGGAGGAACTTTTAAAGCAGGAAATAGGGTACAGAAAAATTGAGGAATTATATGGAAGAAAATCAAACAGTAAATCAAACAGTTGCCCAAGGCAACTGTTTGGAGCGAATGAAGACACTGGGCGGGACGTTTGAAAATGACCCGGCCGGTACTTGGTGCTATAATAGATACATCTGATGTCGTAAGGGGGATTTACGATGGGGTTTTTGGAAAATTCGAAGGATGCGGTATGGAAACAGCTGGCAGAGGAGATGGGAGCCGCTTTTGTCATGGGTTCCTTCACGGGATCATCAAGGATTGAAAAAACACACCGCAACTGGAAGACAGTGCTCGACACATATACGGTCAGCACAGGTAAGAGCACCGTCACCTATACCCGGATGAGGGTTCCGTATATCCGCTCCAATGATGTTCTTTTCAAGCTATCAAGGAAGAATATTTTCTCGGGACTGGGAAATCTGTTCGGCATGCCCGTCGTCGGGACGTATGATTATGATTTTGACGATGAGTTTGTCATAAAGGGGAATGACGAACCAGTCATCAGGGAAATATTCAAAAACACCGGCATACGGGACATGATAAGAGAGCAGAAGAGACTTTCACTCGGTATAAGAAATTACAAGGGCAGATCGAATTCAGATGAAAGCGAGTTGTATTTTCAAACCGGGGGCGTTGTCAAAGACCCTGAAAAATTGAAGAATTTGTTCGGCTTGTTTTTTCTTCTTATGGATGAGCTTGCTGAAAACGGCGTGGCATTGGACAGGATGCCCGCAACAGTTCTATACAAAGAGAAGGGATTATGAAATGAAAAAAATACTGTTTTCTATTTTGGTCATATCGGTTCTGTGCCTTATGCTTCCTGCGGCGGTGCTGGCCGATGCCGGGCCAAAGCCGTCGATAACTGTAAAGGCAGTGAATATGCCCAATGCGCTGAGCTATATGGACATCCTGGTCACTGAAAAAAGCGAGCGCGACGACAGCAGGTATTTTGATGAACAGGAATACAATCAAAACCTGATACGGAGGCTCAAGGCATTTTCCGAGGACGGCTGGTACACAACGATGACATACGAGGACAGCTTGATATTCGGTGGCATACACTGCAATGTGACAACAGACGGAACCACCACCATGAGATACAGCTACAGGCCTCCTGACAGATACAGGATAATAGTGGTGACGGAGGACGGCGGCACGGTCGTGTCAAATACAATTGAGAGAAGGAGCTTCGACAGCACGGTTTATTTTGATTATGCAACAGGCGAAGCCCGTGAAAAGGCGGTTTTGCCATCGCTCATCATTCAGTTCATTACGACATGTCTGCTTACATTGCTCGTCGAGGGCCTGGTGCTGCTGCTTTTCAGGTTTACACTGAAAAAAAGTCTGGTTCCCTTCCTGGTCATAAATATCGTTACACAGCTACTTCTGGCCGCAGTGGTCATGTCGGGGATGATGCTGATGGGGGCGTTCGGGGCGCTCATATTCTATGTGCTTGCGGAATTTGTAATCTTCATATTGGAATGCGTGCTTTTTGCGGTTATTCTAAAAGAACACACCGTGGGAAGAAGAATAGCCTTCGCGGCTGTAGCCAATATTCTTAGTTTTATTGCAGGATTTATTATGATTTTGATATTCTAGACATCGTTGGGATCAGCCGTATAAATTTTCTTGGGAGGAAACAATGCTAGCGGAATTAACAAAGAGACAGGGCTTTCGGGCGATGAGGGCAGGAAGCTGGGACCGAAAGGGAGGAAATGACGACTGGCGCCCGATTAAACCGGGAGAAACCCTGGTCATGGGCGAGCTTGAAGGCCCGGGAAAGATAGTCCACTGGTGGTGTACTGTAGCAGGCGAGGCGGTTGAAATGTACAACCGCATGCTTGTCCTCAGATTTTACTGGGATGATGAGACAAAGCCCAGCGTCGAGGCGCCTCTTGGCGATTTCTTCGGGTCGGGACACGGAATGGAGGAGGAGTGCCTGGCGCTGCCCATAACTTCCGTACATAACGGAACGGGAAGGAACTGTTGGTTCGAGATGCCCTTTAATAAAAGAGCAAGGCTGACCATCACCAATGAAGCCGACAACGAGATTAGGGCATTTTACTGGAACATCGACTGGCAGAAGCATGAAAACCCGGACGATGGTATTTTGTACTTTCATGCGCTTTACAGGCAGGAATATCCGACTGTTCCCGGAAAAGACTACAACATTCTTGAGGCAGAGGGCGCCGGTCATTATGCGGGAACGGTGCTGAACATAGAAAAAGCCCTGAAACCGGGCTGGTATGGTGAAGGCGACGAAAAGATATATATTGACGGCGAGACGGAACCTTCAATCTGGGGAACCGGAACAGAGGATTATTTCCTTACGGCATGGTGTCCGACGGTTCATCATTCGGCTTTTTCGGGATGCAGCATATGGCAGAATTGCAATCATCCCGGGGACAAGATGACAGGATACAGATTCCACATACTGGACCCGATACCGTTTGGCAGTAAAATCAGGGTGGATATAGAGCATGCATGGACAGTTGAAAACAAGGAATTCGCAGATCATTATTCTTCTGTAGCATATTGGTATCAGAATGAGCCTCACAAGCCTTTCGGACCTTTTCCTGACCGGGATGCAAGGCGCGCAAGGTGGCCTGAGAAAATTACCTATGACGGATATTGGAAGAAAGGCGACCCTGAAAAAGGATTCTGAGCATAGGGCGTTCCCGGCTGAACCGGGAATCGGGAAAAGCAAATTGCAAAAGGTGAAATATTGAGGTGATTCATGAAAAGCATAAAACCCGGACGCGGACCGTCCGGAATGGCATTGGCCGGTTCGCTTGCAGCGATAATATTCGGTTTGTTCTGGACTGGCATAGCCGTCATGATGACCAAAAGCTCTCCTTTTGTCGTGGTAGGGTCAATATTCCCTTTGTTCGGTGTGATCTTTATAATCCTCGGGATAGTACAGGTTGTCTACCATTATAAGAATGCACGCGGGAAGGACCGTTTTTCGCTTCTGGATATTACCGATGATGGAGAGGAAGGCGACCCATCCGACAGATGGATAAAAAATGATATGGTTGTGGATGCAAGGGTCGATGCAGACATCGATGATTTGGGAAAATTCAGGTTCTGTCCTTACTGCGGCTCTGACCTTGAAAAAAGGTTCACATATTGCCCGGCATGCGGAAAACGGTTGGATTCGTAGGAGAATGACATGCTTATAGACCTTAGCATAGAAATATCCGTGGGAACCATTGAAATAGCAGCCGGCAGGGAAAAAATGGTTTCCTTCGGTCACATCGGAACCCACTTCGATGTCATGGACAAGTTATTTCCCCTTGAATTCACAAGAAGGGAAGGGATTGTCCTTGACGCCGGAAAAGTTGCCGGAAGGGATATAGACATTTGCGACATAGACGTCGGTTTGATAGAAAAGGGCGACTTCGTCGCAATCCGAACCGGTTTCATCGAGACGACGGCTTATGGAACGGAAGACTATTTCCAAAACCACCCGCAGATTTCAGAGGGACTTATGGATGTCCTGCTTGACAAGGGAATATCAATTATAGGACTGGATTTCACAGGGCTCAGAAGAGGAGCAGGACATACCGCCGCCGATGCATACTGTGCGGAGAGGGGTGTCTTTGTAGTCGAGAATCTCTGCAATCTTCACAAGGTTCTTGGCGGAAAGGAGATTGCGCGCTTTACGGCGCATACATATCCGGTCAATTACATCGGTATATCCGGCCTGCCGTGTCGGGTCATTGCCGAATTATAGCGCAGCAGGGATGAGGTCCATATGTTCAAATGCTGTTACATACAGAAGCAGGTGACAATTTTGTTCAGTCTGGATGTCCGCCCCGCTGATATTGCTGTAGAATATGTCCCGGAAAAAGTAATCGAAGCAGGAGGAATTTTATGATGTTCCGTGAAATGAGAAGGGCTGACCGGAAGATTGAGGATGAGCCGGTGATGAAAATCCTCGCATCCGGTATATACGGCGTGCTGTCAACAATCGGGAGCGACGGTTGTCCATACGGTGTGCCGGT
>JAWOIG010000101.1:0-6030 GCA_046484775.1 Clostridia bacterium
GCCAAACACATGGCTGCAGTGGATTCCGAGATCAAGGCTTACCGAACAGCAAGGCGCATGGCCGAGGCCTACGGACTCCAGGGCGACGCACTGGTGGTGACGGGGTTCCTTCTCCCTTTTTGCTGTCGAGCTTTATCTCCCCACCGTGGGCTGAAACGATTGCCCTGACTATTGCAAGTCCTATTCCCGATCCACCGGTCTCCCTGCTCCTTGACTCGTCTCCCCTGTAAAAACGATTGAAAATGAACGGCTGGTCCTTTTCATCTATGCCAATGCCATTATCTGAAACTTCGCAAACTATGCTGCCGTCGGATGAATATGCCCTTAGAAGTATCCGCCCTTCTTCCTCGGTATATTTTATTGAGTTTGACAACAGGTTGACGAAAACCTGCAGAAGGCGGTCCTCGCTCCCTTCCATGCATAGACCCTTTTCTATATCCTTCTCAAGGCTGATCCCTTTGTCCGCGGCAGCGGGAAGATATACCATGTGCAGGCTTTCAAGGATTTCCGATATGTCCACCGTGTCCCTTGTCATCTCGTTGTACTCCGTTTCCAGCATCGTGAGGTCGGAAAGATTGTTGACGAGCCTGGTTATTCTGTTTATTTGCCCGAGAAGCACGGACATCCGTTCTTCGTCCGCTGTATAAATCCCATCCATGATGGCCTCGATATTGGTTGACAGAACGGCAATGGGGGTCTTGAGCTCATGCACGATGTCATTGGAAAGCCTTCTCCTCATGTTTTCTTCCTTTTGCATCTGGACCGCCAGATTCTCTATGTCCTCCGACAACTCCTTTAGCTCCCTGGCCCTTGTATCACATTTTTTCAGACTCTGGAAACGATTCATTGATATGTGGTTGACATTATCCTTGAGCTGCATGATCGGCCCGTTGAATTTTCTCGACAGGATATATGCGGAAAAAGATGCTATCGCCAGAGCCGCGAAGAACATGATTATATACAAAGTGTTCAGGGTCTTTATAAAATTCGCATTTATTATGTCAACCAGCGGATTCTTGGCCCTTCCTATCCAGAGCGTATATCCTTCTATATTATATTTGGAATACTCGACTTCGTGTGAATCCTTCTGGAGGTAAGTGTTGTCCGGCACCCTTGCCGCCATGCCCATCATGGGCCTGAGGACACCTGAAAATGTATCAGTAAGAACCTCGTCATTTTCATAAAGAATAAGCCTGACCTGCTCCTGTCTTGATATAAGGGCAAGCAAGAATGGGTATGAAGTCTCGGATATCGATTTATTGTCAAGCATCTCCTGCACGGATTCGACGATTCCCCCGTTTTCCTCTTCGTTTTTTCTTTCAATGAAGTTTTTAAAAAAAACCGAGGCGCCCAGATTCGAGGCAATGGTTATTATAGCCAGAACCAGTGCTATCGTTATTATGAAATACCTTGAAAAAAGTTTGTTCAGGCTTGTCATTTGTTCTCCTTGAATTTATATCCTACTCCGAATACCGTCCTGATATATTCGGGCCGCGCCGGGTCGCTTTCAATTTTCTGCCTGATATTCTTGATATGGGAATCTATGGTTCTGCTCATTCCCTCATATTCATATCCAAGCGCATATGTTATCAGCTGGTCCCTCGTGTATGTTCTCCCGGGATTTTTTGACATGGCGGCCAGTATTTTGAATTCAATCGGCGTAAGCTCTATATTGCGCCCGTTCCGCTTGACAACATATGCGTCCTCGTCGATGACAAGATCATCGGGAGCCTTGTCTCTGCCCTGATTGCCGTTTACGCCGGCCCTGCGCAATATTACCTTTACCCTCATGACCAGCTCCTTTGGACTGAAAGGCTTTACCACATAATCGTCGGCCCCAAGACCCAGTCCCTTTATCCTGTCTTCCTCGCTGCTCTTTGAGGTGAGCATGATAATAGGTGTGTCGTGGCTTTCCCGCACGACCGAGCATACCTTCTCGCCCGGAATATCGGGAAGCATAAGGTCCAGTATTATGAGGTCGGGCTTTTCATCATGGAATATCTTTACCGCGCTTACCCCGTCACCTGCGCCCATAGCCGTATAACCTTCTTTTTCAAGATATTTTATTACTACATCACGCAGTTCTTTCTCGTCATCGACCACCAGTATTTTTATTTGCATCTTATGCTCTTTTCATGTCTTTAGGTAAAATCTATCATATCAAGCTTAAAAACAGCTTAATCTGCGGTTCCCGCTTCGTGAAACCCCATTGCCATCCGGTCCATTGACTCCTTCAGGTGTGAAACTATCCTGCTTTTTTCGTCAAGCGGGGTATTTCTTTTGTCATATTCAATTCCTCTGCCAATGAAAAGGGTTTTCCTTTCACTGTCGGCATAAACCGGATAAAAGCTAACCGCCTTGCCTGTCTTTTTATAGTATGCCTTGCCGATATGTGCAAATCCCGTGAAAAACTCCCCCGGTTTGTCCGTATAGCCGTCCGTCCGGGAATTGTCCTCGGGAAACAGCAAAATATTATCCTCCTGCTCCAGGGCCTCAACAGTCAGGCTTATGGTCTTGATTATGTCTTTTCCCTCATCCTTGAAAACCGGGATTGGTTCCACTGAATTCATCGCCCAATGCATGATTGGTGTGAGAAATCTGCAATAAGCTTTTTTCAACGATGCCGGAAGTCTTGAATTCTTCATATTGTAGCCATTTATCAGATGGTCGTAAATCTTGTCCCTTTCCACCATTCCGTTTATTATCCATGGCCGGCATATGAACGGCATGTAAAGGTTGGTGACCACCGGCCCATATATTTCCTTGTGATTGCATACGAATACCGCCGGATCTTTGCCCCTTACATTTTCCACGCCTTCGACCGAGTGCTTGAGCAAGGGATACAGTATGAATGCTATGATCTTGATGCCGAAACTGTTGCTGTGCTTCCTGACAAGCACATCGACAAGCTGCTTTTCAAGCTCCGGGTTCTTTTTGTTGCTTACCAGTCCTTCCACGAAATTCTTGAGTTTGGCGCTGTACTTCCTTGACAACGGCTGTCTGATTGAATAAAGGACGCCCAGGAACAGGAATATCGCAGGCACCACAAGCATATAGAATTTTACAAGCCCTGTGAATACGCCCGGATTATCGATCTCCCCGGATTGATGCGCTGGGTTCAGGCAAAGCGATGTCAGCATCATCAGGACTGTAAAATATGCAACAAGCCCCGCCTGCCTGTCAAGCAGCTTCATCTGCCCCCCCATGGTCCTTTTTTCCAATTGGTTTCTGTCCAAAGAAAATATCCCATTGAAGTCTTCCTGCATGGCGGCAAGTATCATGATTACAAAGGATATGCCCATGATGATAATGACTATGCTTATATATGATGAAAGCCTCGTCAGATCCGTGCCGGAATTGAAAATATCCAGGACCGCAGTAATCCAGCATATGGCCGCAATAACGAAAATGAGTGTTTTTTCATATTGCTGCAGCCTGACCTTTTTTTGCAAGAATGCGACTATGGCCATAACGAGTACCAACGCAAGCAGCGAAATTACATATGTATTGAGTATGTTCCCCAGAAAATCCGGCTTGGTCACATATCTCATGTAACTCACATACATCATTATCATGATCTGCAGGGAAGCGGTCGTTACCACCACCGTATTGGCATAAAGCCTGTATGAATTGATTCTCACGCCCCTTGCGGCGCCGGGTTCGGGCAGGTCGTCCGATGTTCCATCGTCAATCAGATTCCTTACATATGCAATTATGCATCCGACAAGAAGTCCCGCGGGGATCAAAACATGCGTCGCTTCATCGGCAAATACAACAATAAAGGGAATCAATGCAACTATCATGGCTGTGTACAAAACCAGCCGTACTCGCGCGGTTCTTATGAATTTGTCAACTGCAGGCCTGAGGAGGATTATCAGCGCAGCCGCCATTATAAATGCTATTCCCCGTGACCTGAACCTAAAGGGATAAATAAAAAGAAGGTAACCTGTAGACGCAGCGGCAGCACCCGCAATTAAGATGGAAAGTATCTTTCCTCCTTTTTCAAGCAATCCGAACCTTCTCCCATATATTACATGATAATTCGTCCAGACCAGGCCCGATGTAAACAAAGCGCCGCCGTAAACCGGGTTCAGTAAAAAAAGCCTGGATATGTACATAAGGAAGAAAAAATTATAGAGGTCCTCTATCCTTCTGACCAGATTGGCCTGATAATACCGCCCGTTTGAAATATTTTTATTTTTCATTAGCGGTTCTCCCGGGAAATCAATCCACCGGCATTTTGCTCCGTATAATCTCCCTTACATTATCCTCGTACTGGCAATACAGTCTGCCGCGGGAATCGAATTCCAGCAGATTGACCTTCCTGCCTGTTATTTCCTTGAATTCTCTTGTTTCATGGTCATAGCTGAAGAGTGTGTTTGAAGTCACAATGTAGTAAAACCTGTTCCTTCCCCTTTTTATAAATGAAACTTCCCACTTGTAATCCTTGTCCCGGTTGAATTCGGTCAGCTTCTTTTCAAATTCCTTTCGGCCTGTTTTTCGGTCAAGAATAAAAAAAGCACTGTCCGCGCACCCAAGCAGTTTTCCATCGTAAGCAATGCACAATCCCCCCGCGTTCCTGCATCCTTCCACAGGGATAACCTCATATAAGTATTCGCCTGTTTCAATATCGATGGCAAATACGGTTCCGCTTTCATGCTTGGAACGGCTTCCCAGTCCTCCACATACCGTGGTTCCGCCGAAAAGTATCCCGTCCATGATTGCCAGTGATACAATACTTCTGGAATCCGAGAAGTCCTTTCTCACCTCCAGCGCTCCGTTTTTCATATCATAGACTGCAAGCGCACCTTGTAGGTCTCCATATTCCGGTATGGTGCCGACAAACAGCTTTCCTTCCGTTGCCTGCATGGCAAACGGTCTGTCCTGATTGTATCCTGTCTTCAGCTCGAAAATTTCCCTGGGATTTTTTGGATAGTCCCACTCCTTTTCCGAGTCGAACTCATATACATACGCACCCGGGTATTTGCCGAAGTAAATCCTGCTTCCGCATGATGTGATTCCCTCTGACTGTCCGACTCCGTCATACTGCGATCCCGTGTCCGTTTCGGGGTCAAATATGTAGGAGCCTCCCCTGAGATATCCGCTTGCGTAAATCCTGCCGTCCGCGGAAGTATGCAGCTGTCTTATTTCTATGCTTTTTCTGGGAATCTCTATCTCCAGCTTTTTTCTAATACCGCTTTTTACATTATATATATATATTACGCCTTCAAAGCCTGTAAGCAGAATCGATTCGCCGTCACTGTACGCCCACAATCCCATGATTGTTTCATTGGATTCGCTTTTAAAGTTATATACGTTCAGTGTCGTCATATCAAGTACAATCCCGTTGTTTCTTTTCCCTGAGACCAGACTTGCGGGATCAACTCCGACCGGAAGATGCTCGGAACTGTCGTCGGGACCGTCAATCTCATGAAGCAATTCCCCATTGTCCAGGTCAATAACCAGTATTTTTTTTGCCTTGGTCATATAGATGCTGATTTTTCCGTCATGTATGTCAATAAGCCTTGCAAAGGCCTCATTCCTGTAAGCTTCGGGAAGAATATCCCTCAAGGGCCCGGTACCGGGCTTATATTCGATCACATGGCAATGGGCGGATATGCTTGCATAAAGGACATCCCTTTTTTCATCATAAAGGACCATTCTGACATAATCCTCGCCCTCTACGACATTTTCATCATATAATTCCATTTTTTCCTCATTGCCGTTGTATTTGAAAACCGCGCAGTTTGGCCATGTTCCTCCGTAAACATTGTTTTTCGAATCGACATCCAGGCTGAATATGAATTTGGCATTGGGAAGATTGAGAAAAACAGTTTCAAGTTGTTCCGTTTCAGGATCGAACCGGTAAAGCCCCGCATTCACATATGTTCCGAAATATACCCTTCCGTCGCTTGCCACGGCGACGCCCCAGGACCCGGTAGCCCCCGGTGCATCCTGCGAAAAGATTATCTTTTCACTGTCCAGGTTGATGATAATGAATGTGGCGCACCCACCTTCAGCCAGAACACC
>JAWOIG010000103.1:0-6186 GCA_046484775.1 Clostridia bacterium
GTGCATGTGCCGGTCTTCGAACCGCTACCGCCCAGGCTCATATTGGCCACCGTGGCCACACCCAGCTCCTGGGTCTTCTGGGCCGCCGGTGAGCTTATTAGATTATTCGAGAGGCATTGATTAACCGTATGATTTTTTCTGTTGACATTAAGGATGAATCGAAATATACTAAATGCGTAATGAATATATGCATAATGCATATAGTGTTTGGGAGAGATGGCATATGGACGATAAGCAAGCATTGTTCTGCGGGGGCGGTCAGCACAGGATGGAGAGATTTCTGGAGGTATGCCTGCTGCTTCTGCTGTATGATGAAACCGGTTACGGTTACGGACTTGTTGAACAGCTTGAATTTTTCGGTTTCACTGAAGAACAGCTAAATGTGGGCTCACTGTACAGAACTCTGCGGAAGATGGAGAACGAAGGCACTGTGGCGTCACTTTGGGAAGAAGGGGGACAGGGACCGAAGAGAAGGGTATATCGGATTACGGAATCAGGAAAAGAAGAGCTTGACAGGTGGATTGGGATTTTAAAAACAAGAAAATCCAGGATTGAGAGACTTGTTGAAGCGTATGAGGAAAAGACCGGAAAGAAGACCGGCTGATTAAAAATAGTAAGGAGAGCTTCACATGGAAATATATGACTTGTCGGAAATGAAGGCCGGGGACGGCGAAGGCGGAGGGGTTAATGTTTTTTACGAGAATGAGCTATTCAAGACGCGGTTGATTTCATTGGGGGCCGGCGCAGAAATACCGCAATGCCTGATGGAGGATTATGTCATGTTCTATGTGCTTGACGGCGAAGTGATTATGAGCAGAAATGATGAACAGGCGGTTCTTGGCAAAACCCGGATGCTGATCACGGAACCAGCCCGGTTGTCCATGAAAACGGAAAAAGGGGCAAGGATACTGGGCATTCAGGTTAAGATAAATGGACAGGAAGGCTAATAAATGGTTACAGTAATAACAATCTACAGCCTGCTTGGGATATTCCTGGCAGCTTCCCTGATCAAGAGCAGGGAAAAGACCGCAAAGGCATTCAGAATTGCCTGGAAGGCATTGCTGAAAACAGCGCCGAGTCTGATTGCCGTGCTTGGCATCGTCGGACTGACGCTTGGGATTCTGACTCCCGGGACAATATCCAGGATGGTAGGAGCCGAAGCAGGATTTGTTGCGACCATAATCGCAGCATTCGTGGGTGCAATAACACTGATTCCATCCCTTGTGGCCTTTCCACTCGCTGGTTCGCTGTTAAGATCCGGAGCTACCATAATGACTATTTCCGCCTTTGTTACAACGCTTGTCATGGTCGGGTTTGTGACGGCTCCAATGGAAATCAAGATGCTGGGCAAAAAATTTACATTGCTGCGAAACGGACTGGGCTTTGCAGCGGCGCTTGTCATAGCTTTGATCATGGGGGTGGTATTATGAAAAGCGTGTTGAAGAAATATCTGGCGCCGATAATACTGGTCTTTGTTTATATAGGCCTGGCGATATGGGCTCCCGAAACCGCATCCCGATCATCGAAGGTCACTTTCGACTATTTCAAGGAGATGATTCTCATCATGCCGCCCGTATTCCTTCTTATGGGATTGATAGAAGCATGGATTCCAAAAGAAAAGATACAGAAATGGCTTGGCAGCGGGTCGGGCGTGAAGGGAGCGGCGATAGCTTTTGCCCTGGGAACTCTCCCGACGGGTCCGCTTTATATGGCGTTTCCGATGACCGCATCGCTCATTAGAAAAGGTGCAGGAATCAGAAACATGGTCATATTCCTCGGCTCGTGGGCGGCCCTCAAGATACCCCAGCTCATGGTGGAAATCAAGTTTCTGGGAGCGGCCTTTACTTCTCTAAGGTTTGTTCTGACACTTTCCGCGCTTGTACTGATTGGGGTAGTCATGGAAACCCTGCTCCGGCTTAGGCCGGACAAGGCATGGCTCGAGAAAAAAGACGAGGATGTTCCGAAGATGAAGCCGGGAAAAATAAAGATGCAGGACCCTGGCATTAAACAGCCATTGAGATAATGCACTTATTTTCTTTTAATCAATTTAAGTCCCAGCATGCTGGAAACAAGTCCCAGAAGAATGCTGACAGCTGCCATTCCGATAACCAGGGTAAGCTTTATCCCGCTGAAATTCATTGCGGGAAGGAAGGGAAGGGTTTCGTCGGCCATCCGTCCAAGCATTCCTGCAAATAGAATGTAAAGTACAATTGAAAGCACTCCCGCCAGGAAGGTCACAAGAGTTCCTTCGGCTACAAACGGGATGTTTACAAACCAGGCGGGCGCTCCGAGAAGTCTGAGCGTGCTCACATGACGGCGGTGGGCATGTACAGATTCGCGGATTATATGCAGGGTTATTATGAAGGTGGCGATTGCAACAGCCAGGACTGCAAGTATGCTGACTACTGTTACTATTTTTACGATGTCATTTAATTTTTCAAGTATGCTTTGATTATCCCTGACATATTCGATATGATCCATCTCGCCGACCCGGATCAAAATGTCCTCAAGTTTTTCGGAGTCAATGCTAACCTCATAATATGCTTCAAACGGATTCTCTTCAAAATTCGACAGCGTATCAGCTTCCTCGCCAAGTATTTCCGCCATCATGTCATATGCTTCTTCGGCGCTTACGTTTCGAAAAGAATTGATGCCATCTATCCTGCCAAATGAATTTTCTATCGATAGCAACATCTCCTCACTGGCATCCTGAGTATAATAGACACTGATTTCAGCCTCGCTTTTCAAGGTGTCAACCAGATCAACGCTTATCATCCATCCGGAAAGAGCCAGTAATGCGGTGAAGAATATCAGCATCAGGCTGAGGATTGAAAGAATTCCTGAAAATCCGTTTAGAAAAAATATTGTTTTTATCTCGCTTAAGAAATAACCGGTGTTCCTTATGATATTACGCATGCTCAGACCTCCTTTCGATTCTTACGGAACCTTCATTGATTGAGATGAATACGCCGCCCTTTTTCATATCAATAAGGTGCGAGGCATGCGTGATTATTATGACGCCTGTGTCATCGGATCTGAATGATTCCAGAAGTTCCAGGATTTTCACCGCATTGTCATGATCCAGGTTACCGGTGGGCTCGTCGGCGATGAGGAGTTCGGGTTTTCGTGCGATGGCCCGGGCGATGGCAACCCTTTGCGACTCACCCCATGACAAAAGGTCGATGGACTGGCGGGTTTTGTGTTCAAGCCCAACCCTGGCTATGCTTTCGATTGCATCGAGCTTCATCTGATGCGTAGGCATGTCCAGAAAACGCAGGCCGAAAACCACGTTTTCGTACACGCTTCTTCCCTCAAGCAGGCGAAAATCCTGAAATACGGGTCCGATGCAGGTGCGGACATTCATTATTCCCCGTTCATTCCCCGGTCTGATGTATTCGCCAAGCACCTCCATGGTTCCGCCCGAGGGATATTCCATCCCCATGACCAGCTTGAAAAAGCTTGTCTTGCCTGAGCCGCTCGGCCCTGTGACATATGCGACCGCAGTTTTGTCCAGCGTCAAGTCAAACGGCTTCAAGGCTTCCGTTCCGTCGGCATATGTCAAAAAGGTGTTGTTCGCCTTTATCATTTCCAGCCTCCTAGAATAAACTTATATTTATCAACAGCTCGATATAGCCGTCATAGTGGTCGATTTGCCGGATGGTGTTTTTGCCAAGCACGGATTTCAGGCTGAAGACCAGGTCGCTTTTGCTGAAAAGATCCGCAAGGGAGCTTTCACTTAATTCAAGCCCATAGAAGGAACCGCCGGAAACCAGATACTGTATGGTGCTTGAATCAACCAGATCGAATTTGCCAACCAGCGACACTTCATACTCCGGAAAATCCAAAGTGACCCTGTCTGTAAAAAAGCCAAAGACCAGGGCCGGCAGATCATTCCGTCCGGACAGAATGGCATTGAACTTGTCCTGATATATCCGCCCCCTTGTGTTGAACAGTGAAAAGATAACTTCGACAGTATCCTCAGGCATATCGCCGCTTTCTATAATTCCCGTAAAGGCATCTATTGTTTCGGCGAACAGAACTTTCAAATTGCTCCAGACTTCTTCCAATGATTCCAAATATTCCTGATAATATGCTTTTTCAGATTCCAGTGAATTCAGATACGCTGCAAGGGTGTCAATTGCCTTGGTTTTTTCTTCATGAATCTTGTTTATTTCCGCTTTTTCATGCTCCATATCTGATTTGAGCTTTTCCAGTACGGATTTCTCGGAGGCGATGTTTTTACGCATCGACTCAATCTCTTCCATCAGGTCGGAGGTGTTTCTGGACAAATCCCTCAGTAGGTTTATTCTTCTGATAAGGTCCCGGAGCGAACTTGAACCAAGAAGTATATTTATTGTCGAAGCCGCCCCGGCGCGCTGCCGTTTTCTCAAGATTTCACCCAGATTATACCTTGCTTTTTCATAAGACGCTGATTTCAGTGCTATCAGCGCCTCCTTGTCGCTTATATCAGATTCATAGGTTTTGATTGCAAGGTCCGCCTGAGCCAGCCGGGTGTCCAGCAATTCTATTTCAGATGCCAGCACCATCAGATCTTCAAGGACTTCCTTCTCTTCCTCAGTTATTTGACTGAGTTTTTCCCTTGCCTGTTCTTCCACGGCCGTATCGACCCCTTCCGCTCTCCTGAGGACAGGCGAGAATGTCAATGAAACCAGCAATATAAGGGACAGTATGGCGGATATATATTTTTTTCTCATCTCTACCTTATGAATGGCAATCAAGGATGAAGGTTACAATCAGCATGAAGATCAATTACTAAAAAATGCCAGTCACTCCAAATAAAATCATCGGGTCCCGGGTTATTCGGGAGTGCCTATATTATATCATCCGCCGGAATATTCTTCCATTGCATGAAAAATGTAAAATCATGCCGCGGAAGATGGCTGCCGGTGAATTCATTGAAGCAGGGACTTGAAATATTAAATATGAATTTTGCATATAGAATTATTGCAAAAAAATGAAAAATAATGTTTTATGTCTAATTATAGGGGTAATAAAGTTTTGGAACCTAAAACTGATTCCGGGAATATATCCTGATGGGTAAACGGGTACGGGGGATTAGGTTCGACATTAATTTTTGGAGGAACAAAAAGTGGAAAAATCAACATTTAAAAAACTAAGAAGCTTCAACATGATCATGGGAGGGCTTCATCTTTTGCAGGGTATCCTGATGATATTCCTTGCGACTTCGGTCATTCAGAACATTGCCGAGTTCATGCCTAAAATAACCCAGAATTTTCTTACATACAACACACAGACGCAGTCCCTTGAACTTGGGACAAAGGCGCTGTTCGACCTTCCGTTCGGGATCCTGGTTGCCGTATTCCTGCTGATTTCAGCATTGGCGCACGGGCTGATATCAATACCGAAAAAGCTGAATGACGTATATAATTCAGATCTGGAAAAAGGAATCAATAAATTCCGCTGGTTTGAATATGCGATCAGCTCATCGATAATGATAGTTCTAATATCGACCTTGTTCGGTATTTATGACATAGCTTCGCTGATCCTTATCTTCGTTGTAAATGCATCGATGAATCTCTTCGGGCTGGTAATGGAGCAGCTGAATTCCTTGAAAAAGGATGGGAAGACAATCTGGGGCCCGTTCGTATGGGGCTCGATAGCAGGTATTGCTCCCTGGGTTGCAATACTCATATATATGTTCGGAAACAGCAACCTCGACATGGTCCCATGGTTCGTTTGGGCAATAGTCGGAACATATTTCGTGGCATTCAACACATTCCCGGTCAACATGATACTGCAGTATAAGAGAATCGGGAAATGGAAAGACTACGTCTACGGCGAAAGGAAATACATCGTACTTAGTTTAGTGGCCAAGACGATACTTGCCTGGCTGGTATTCTTCGGCGCCATGCAGCCGTAGGGAATTCAAGCCGACACATATCCGGATATATGAAAAAGCGGGATGTTCCGGTTGGACCGCCGCAGATCCGGTCATATTATGAACATTTGAATAAAATAATAGCAAAGGCACTGCCGTCGGCGGTGCCTTTGCTATAAGAAAATGCACTATCAGAATATGGGTTTTGACATACACCATGATTTTACTTGCCAAGGCTTGAGTTCGTTTTTTTTAACGTTTCGCCAACCGTCACATGACTAATGCTCTCCACCACCTCTAGTTGCACCAGTCCCTCAGCCAATAAG
>JAWOIG010000120.1:0-4515 GCA_046484775.1 Clostridia bacterium
GTGCATATAAAGAGATGCATCGACGCTTTTCTGGAAGTTTGCACAAAGCATATTAAGTAGGGGGAGCGCAATGAGAGTTTTAGCTGTAGGATGCCATCCGGACGACCTGGAGATAGGCTGCGGAGGAACGCTTGCGAAATTCGTTCAAAAAAAACATGAGGTTTTCATGTGCCATGTTGCCAACGGCAACATGGGGCATGCCGTAGTCATGCCGGAGGAACTGAGGGAGATCAGAACCGCGGAGGCCGAGGAATCAGGCAGGATCATAGGTGCCGGCCGGGTTTTCAATATTGATGTTCACGACCTGACTGTAGACTCGCGGGATGAAGGCACGGTTAAAAAGGTAATTGAAGTAATACGGTATACCAGGCCTGATATGATCATAACCCATTCGCCGGAAGACTATATGAAGGATCATGTCGAGACCGGAAGGATAGTGTTCGATGCATCCTTTTCATCGAGCATCCCGCATTATGGGACCAATACCCGGGCCTTTGATAAAATAGTTCCGCTATATTATATGGATACGCTTGCAGGAGTTGGGTTTCTGCCCGAGGAGTATGTCGATATAACGGAAACACTGGAAACAAAGCTAATGGCGCTTGAGAGGCATGAAAGCCAGGTCAAGTGGATGAGGGACCACGACGGAATTGATTTCCTGGATTTTGTAAGGACTGTTTCAAAATTCAGGGGACTTCAATGCGGGGTGGAATATGCAGAGGGTTTCCGCCTGTGCAGGACATGGCCGCGGCAGTCGACGGAAAGACTGCTTCCGTAGAAGGCCTGAAGACGGCAAAGACTGAAAGGATGATTATTATGAACTTTATGGACACACTAAAGGGATCCCTGCTCGAGGGATTTTACCCGGCCGGATGGGACTTTGGTAAAATCGATGAGTGCTGTTCAAATCCACCCGGGGATATATTGAAGAGGCAATCATTCTGGAACAAGCATTTCATTCCGGTGGAATGTGGCAATATATATGATTTCGACATGATGATGGGTCATGAAATAGCTATGGAAATCAAGAAAACAGCGGAGGAAAAAAGAAAGCTTGCGATGATTCTTCCCGTAGGTCCGATGGGAATGTACCGCTGGGCCGTCTACTTTCTCAAAGAATGGGGGATAAAAGCGGCCCATGTGCATGGATTCAACATGGATGAGTGGAGCGATGGCAATGGCAATACCCTTGAACCGGACGACCCCGGATCCTTTCAGAATGCCATGGAAAAGGCTTTTTATGGACCATTGGGAGAACTGACGGTTCCACCCGGACAAAGGAATTTTGCGACCAGTGGCAATCTTCCGACATATGCGGGTAAAATAGCTGACCTGAAAGAAGAGGGAGCCCGGCTTGTAACCGTATTTGGAATCGGAAGAATGTGCCATATAGCATTCTGGGAACCACAGTTTGCCGGAGAGTTTTCATCAGTTGACGAATGGAAGAAACAAACTCACAGAACAGGGGCTCTATTGCATCCGCTTACTATAGAACAAAATGCCATAACCAGTTTCAAAAGCAGGACGACGCTGGTGCCGTGCAGGGCAAACACTGTCGGCCCGGGATTATTCTTGAAATCCGATAAGATCAT
Source organism: Clostridia bacterium (assembly GCA_046484775.1). Taxonomy (GTDB): domain Bacteria; phylum Bacillota; class Clostridia; order DUPQ01; family DUPQ01; genus JAFGQE01. Next base: position 1,593 of record JAWOIG010000120.1, read on the forward strand.
AGGGGGCTGCGACGGTGCGCTTGGCAGAGGGATGCAGTGGCAGGGAATGTCGCTGTGGATGACGCTGAGATATGGGCCCGACATGTGGGTTCCTTCTTCGTTCATGCCCACCCTTCCGGGAAAGCTCTTCTTCCTGAAGGAACTTGCCGGACCTCTTGAAGCAGATTGCAATTGACTGGAACAGGTTGAATCATGCTGTATGTCGTAAATGGCAGGATAGTGGCGGAAAATGAAATATTCGATGGCTTCATAGGGATTGAGAACGGAACCATTGTCGAAATGAGCCCCGGATTTCCCGCGTTTGCACCGGACGAAAGCATAGATGCCGGTGGAATGCTTGTAGTCCCGGGTTTCATCGACATACACTGCCATGGCGGCGGAGGAAAGCTGTTCGCGCAGGATCCCGCGGCCGCTATGCGGGCGCACCGGGCCAGGGGAACATTGGGCATACTGCCTACGGTCGGCTACAATATGACAAGGGCGGAGTTCCTTTCGGCTGTTTCCGGAATCGCATCCATGGAGGAAAAAGAAATCCTGGGCATCAACTGTGAAGGACCGTTCATCAATCAGGAATACGGTGCGGACACAAGGCTTGCGAGCGGCATTGAAACAGGCATATATGAAGAGATTTACAGCGCGGGAAAAGGAAGGATAAGAATCTGGACATTTTCCCCCGAGCTCGAAGGAGCGGGTGATTTCAAATCATTCCTGGCATCAAGGGAAGAGATAATACCATGCGCGGGACATACGGGGTGCAAAGCGGATAAGCTTGGAGGAATCAGGTTGATATGCCACTTGTTTGACGCTATGGGACCAAAAAGAAGGAAATGTCCGGCAATACATGAAAACGGGACTGCGGAAGCCGTGCTTGCGGACGACAATCTTTATGCCGAGATAATAGCTGACTCAGAGGGAGTGCATGTTCCGCGCGAACTGCTTGTAATCGCATATAAAATCATGGGCGACAGGCTGATCCTCATTTCGGATGCGGTATCGACGCCTGAAGCGGCCAACGAAGGAGACCTGAACTACAATGATTCCGGGGAGCTTTCCGGATCCTTGCTGAGTGTAGGCAGGGCTGTTGCAAATATGAGGAAGCATACGGGAATAGGCTGGCCCGAGGCCGTTAGGATGGGTTCGCTGAATCCTGCGAGGCTGCTTGGCATAAACAAGGAAATGGGGAGCATAAAACCGGGGAAAGCAGCGGATATAGTTGTTATGGATGAGGAAGCCAATGTATATGAAGTCATATCAGGGGGAAGGAGAATAACTGATGAGAAAGGTTAATTGGGGCGTTTTGGGTGCGGGGGGCATCGCTGACAGAAGGACAATGCCCGGCATAATGCTTGCAGGGAACGCACGCATCCGCTCTGTCATGGAGATAGACCCTGTCGTTTCGGAAAATCTCAGGGTTAAGTACGGAGCGGACAAAGCTTTCACAAATGCAAATGAGCTTCTGTCGGATCCGGAGACGGAAGCCGTGTATATAGCATCTCCGGTTGTATTTCACAAGGAGCAGGCGATGATGGCGGCTGACCATGGAAAACATATATTGCTGGAAAAACCCATAGCGCTTACGGTCGATGAAGGCTTGGAAGTAATAGAATACTGCAAAAAGAAAGGCGTTCTTCTTGCAACAGGCTTCATGATGCGGTTTCATGCATACCATGTGGCGATGAAAAGGCTGGTTGATGAAGGAAAACTGGGACAGATAGTTTCCTGCAGGGCTCAGCTGACATGTTGGTATCCTGATATCCCCGGAAATTGGCGGCAATCGTTCGCATCTTCAGGGGGAGGCGCATTGATGGATATGGGCGTGCATTGTCTTGACCTTATACAGCATATAACCGGGTCAAGGGCTAAAAGAGCAGCGGGAATGGCATCAACGCTGACATTCGGTTATGAAGTGGAGGACAGCGGAGCATTGCTCGTCGAGCTTGAGAACGGCGCCCTGTGCCATATAGAGTCAAACTTCAACATACCGGACGCCGCGGCAAGGGGACGGCTAGAAATCTATGGGACAAAAGGCAGCATGCTTGCGGAGGGAACTATCAGCCAGGCGGAGGGCGGAAAGCTGGAGGTAATGATGTCCGACGACACGCTCGGGTATGATGCCGCACAGGACAGGAACCGGGTCGAGCCCATTGATATGGATGTCGAGTTCGGCAATATGTACACCAAGGAAATAGAATCTTTTTCCGATTCAATAATCAACGGTACGGAAATAGAGGTTCCGGCGGAAGATGCAGTACAGGTTCAGAGAGTAATACAATCAGCGTACAGGACTTCGGCTGAAGAAAGATATGAGAGGTTTTAAAAATGAAGGATGGATTTTTCCCGGCGCTTGGAACACCCCTGGACCGGGAAGGAACCCTGAATAGAACAAGCTTTGGGAAACAGATAGAAAGAATGATTGATGCCGGCGCAGCGGGGCTTCTGTGCATGGGGTCCATGGGGAACATGGTTTCCATAAGGGACCAGGATTATCCGGATATCGTTGAAGCCTGCGTCGAAGCCGCGGCCGGAAGGGTTCCGGTGATGGCGGGCGTCATGGACAACTCGGTCGCCAGGGTAATGGACAGGATATATTCCTTCGGGGACATTGAAATTGAAGGCGTAGTAGCCACGACGCCTTTCTATTACAAGTCTTCGCCCGAACAAATAGTAAGCTTCTTTGAAAAGCTGGCCTCTGAATCGTATTACCCGGTCTATATCTACGACCTTCCATCGGTGACGCAATCGCCGCTTGATGTCGTTTCACTCGGAGCACTGGTTGGACATGGGAACATCGCAGGGATCAAGTCGGCGAATTATGAACTCCTGAAGTCGTTCAAGGAGGAAGGCAGGTTCAAAAAAGGGTTCGAGGTGCTTTTCAGCGGGCTTGACATATTCGACAAGGCAATTCAGAACGGATTGGGAAAGA
>JAWOIG010000208.1:0-5640 GCA_046484775.1 Clostridia bacterium
TTGCATGGATGCATATGCAAAAGGAATAACTTGTTTTTTGGTATCTTTGCCTTTATAATACAAATTAATTGAATATTCTTCAGGGCAGGGTGAAATTCCCGATCGGCGGTCAAGTCCGCGAGCGAAAGCTGAACCGGTTGCATTCCGGTACCGACAGTATAGTCTGGATGAAAGAAGTGAACTTTTTTTTGTGCTCCTGAAGAAGGAGTATTTTTATTATAAGGGGATTGTTATGAATGATAAAAAAATAGCGACAAGCTGGCTGGTGAAGGTTGCCATGCTGTCGGCGGTGGCATCGGTACTCATGTTTTTTGAGATGACCATTCCGTTTGTTCCGCCTTTTCTTAAGCTGGACTTCAGCGATATTCCCGCTCTCCTTGCGGGATTTTCACTGGGACCGCTGGCCGGAGCAGCCGTCGTGCTGATAAAGAACCTTGTGCATGCGCTGACATCATGGTCGTTTTTGGTGGGCGAGCTTGCGAATTTTCTGATTGGCATAAGCTTCGTGCTACCGGCCGCCTTCATATATAGGAAGCATAAGAACAAGAAAAATGCGATTATCGGCATGGCCGTGGGTGGAGTCACCATGACGGTTGCGGCGGGACTTTTAAACTACTTCTTGCTGATACCTCTTTATGCCACTGTGCTCAAATTTCCGGTCGAAGCAATCATAGGGATGAGCAATGAAGTCAACAAACACATAGTGGATCTGAAAACCCTGGTGTTAATAGGCATAACCCCCTTCAACATATTCAAGGCCTTGGTGAACATATTCATAACCGCCATCATATATAAGAGATTGTCGCCGCTTCTTCACAAGGACTATATAAAAAAGAGGTGAGCCAATGGGTGCAGGGCATAAATTCATTCAATCCTGATTAGGACAGCTGAATTACACAGGATTTTGAATATTGGCATTTGTGCCATCCGCAGGGACTGAAAACACTTTATATTATAAGGTTATTCAATAAGCCCTGATATAGTATAATCAAGTAGTGCGGAACAACGCGGTATTTAGGGACAGCTGAAAAACAAGGGATTTTCAAGTTATTCAGCAAGCCCTGATAACCCAATAAGGAGTCATTCATGAAAACTGATTGCATGGCGGTTGCAGGTGTCGGACTCATCGGCGGTTCCATGGCAAAGGCGTTGAAAATAAGGGCAGGGGTGAAAAAAATCATCGGAATTGACCCTGATCCGGCGGTAAGGGATGAAGCTGTAAGGGCCGGTGTGCTTGACGAAGCTTATCCGAGACCGGGCACGTACCTTGAATCCTGCGGGATGGTCTTCGTGTGTGCTCCGGTTCCTTTATGCGCAGCCCTGGCAATTGAAATTTCGAAATATACTGACAAGGATTGCGTCATAACGGATACAGCCAGTTCAAAATCAGGAATCATCGGCATCGTTGAATCCTATGACAGGCCTGTCAGGTTTATAGGGGGACATCCGATGGCGGGTTCCGAAAGGAGCGGTTTTCAATATTCGCGCGAGGATATGTTTGAAAATGCATATTATCTGATAATCGGGAATCCCGGGGACAGGGAAGCCGAGGAATCAGTCGTCGAGATTGCCAAAAAAATCGGAGCGATTCCGATGATAACCGATGCGGAATCGCATGACAGCGCAGTGGCCATAATCAGCCATGTCCCGCACGTAGCCGCGGCTGCGCTTGTAAATCTGCTCGAGGAATCAAACGTCGGGGATCTCGGAAGGCAGATTGCGGCAGGTGGGTTCCGCGATATTACCAGGATAGCATCTTCGCAACCGGCTCTTTGGAGCGACATAACCCTTAGCAATAAAAAAGCGGTTTCCGATGGAACCGAAAAACTGATCAGGCTGCTGGAAGGGATAAAAGACAGCATAAATATGAACGACGCCCCGGGAACGGGTGAATTCTTTTCAAGGGCCAAGGAGGCCAGGGATGTCATCTCCGGCGAAAGGGAAGGGCTGCTTCCAAGACGATATCAGGTCGTGGTGCAGGTGCCGGATAAACCGGGGATGATCGCCCGTGTCGCAACGGTTCTTGGAGACAGCGGCGTCAATATCAGGAATATAAACGTCGCGCACAGCAGGGAGGACATCGGGGGGGTGCTGGTCGTTGAACTTTATACCTCCGACGACAGGAACATGGCGCTGGAAACGCTTGAGAAAAACGGATTTTCCGTGGCAGCCATAGATTGATTTCAATTCCTTCAATGGAACAATCGGGCATCAGGCATCGTCAAATCAACGGCAAATAAAATGCTGTTGATTTTTTTTACGATTGCCGGGGGCATTCGTAATATAAATAAAGGAGTTGTGAAAAATGAAAAGAATATTTGCAATGATTCTGGCGATGGTATTCACGGCGGGTCTTTTGGCCGGTTGCTCCGGTGAAAGTGATTCCGCAGGAAGGCTTTTGCCGACGGTAAAGGCAGGTACCATCGGGGACAACGTCGTTGAGGGAAATTCTCGGTTTGCCTTCGATATATTCAATGCCGTATATTCCGCCGGGAATGATGAAAATGTCTTCCTGTCGCCCGCAAGCATATCTACGGCTCTTGCTATGACGATGAACGGAGCCGCGGGAAATACTCTGAGGGAAATGGAAGAGGCGCTGAGACTAAGCGGCATCGACAAATCAGAGATAAACAACGGATTCGCATATCTGGTTGAAATGCTTAACAGGAATGCCAAGGGCATTGAAATTTCGCTCGCTAACTCGGTGTGGATCCGCGAGGGATTTGAAGTCCTTGAATCATTCAAGAAAGTTAATTCGGATTATTTTGCAGCCGCCATGGAAGAACTCGATTTTAATTCGCCGGGAGCAAGGGATACGATAAACGGCTGGGTCAAGGACAACACCAACGGTTTGATCGAATCCATAATTGATGACGCAATCGACCCGGCCACGGTCATGTTCCTTATTAATACCATATATTTCAAGGGCGAGTGGGCCGTGAAGTTCGATTCTGAAAACACTTATGAAGCCGATTTCCGGCTTGATGACAAAACGACGGGAAAGGTCGACATGATGTACCGTAAGGGCGACACCATGTATTATGACGATGGCGATTACAAGATGATAAGCCTGCCGTATGGCGAAGGCGGGGTTTCCATGGATTTGGTTTTGCCAAGCGAGGGCACCTCGATGAAGGCTTTCCTGAAAAGCTTCGGATATGAGGAATATCTGGACGCTCTTGATGGGCTGGAAGAAAGAACCGATGTAATGATCTCAATACCGAAATTCAAGACGGAATATGAAATATCCCTCAGGGACGCGCTTGCAAGCCTTGGGATGAAAGAAGCCTTTACGGGAGCATGCGACCTCAGCGGCATCAACGGGACGGGGAATCTGTTCATAAGCGATGTGAAGCACAAGACATATATTGATGTAAATGAAGAAGGCACGGAGGCCGCCGGAGTCACTTCAGTGGAAATCAGGCTTACGGCGATAATGGATCCCCTGAAATTCATAGCCGACAGGCCTTTCCTTCACATAATAAGGGATACGGAAACGGGAACGATACTTTTCATGGGAATTTTTGACACCCCATAAAAAAATATAAAACAAACCAATTTTAAAGCTGTCCGCCTTCATGGCTGACAGCTTTTTTCATGCGTCTTTATAAGCGACAGGCAGAGGACGGGCGCTTAATAATTTTTTACAAGCCTGGCGCGGATATAGCCGCGGTCCGTGGAGGTGCTTTCAATGTAAAAGCCCCTGCCGTAGTAAAAACGGATCAAGTCGGAATATGATGAAGCCGAATACAGGTATGCTTTTTTAAGGCCAAGGCCTGATATTTCAGCATCGACTAGGTTCATCAGGGACTTGCCTATGCCAATGTTGTGATATTCAAGCCGGACTCCGAACCGGGAGATGTGGGCGGTGTCTCCCTCAATCTCAAACCTGATGGTTCCGACCGGAATCTCATTCACATAGGCGATGAAAACTTCCAAAGACCTGATGGCCGCGGCTGTGTCTTCAATGGTTTCATCAAGCGCCTCCATGCTGCCGGTAAGTCCGGTGTCCTTCATGTATTTCGAAAAGGCTTCCTGCAGTATTGCCCTTACCGCAGGCGCATCATTTTTATTGGCCTTGCGGACTATGAATGAATAAACAGACATGTCAGCTGCCTCCCATAAGGATTGCCATTACGGCCTTTTGAACATGCAGCCGGTTCTCCGCCTCGTCAAGAACCCGTGAAGAAGAGCCGTCGATTACTTCCTCCGATACCTCAAAACCTCTGTAGGCGGGAAGGCAGTGCAGGAAAATGGCACCGGGTGCGGCAGCCGACATCAAATTCGAATCAACCATGAATCCTGCGAAATCAAGGATTCTCTTTTCCTTTTCATCTTCCATTCCCATACTGATCCAGGTGTCCGTATAGACGGTGTCAGCACCATTGACCGCTTCCATGGGATCATGTCCAATGCTTATCCTGCAGCCGGACTGCGCGGCAAACATCCTCGCATTTTCCACGACACCGGCGTTAGGTTCATATCCCGGAGGAGTCGCCACCGATATGTCCACACCAATCTTAGAACATCCGTAAAGCAGGGAATTCGCCATGTTGTTTCCATCGCCGACATAGGCAAGTTTCTTTCCCCCGAGGGCTCCGAATTCTTCATACATAGTGAACAGATCCGCCAAAACCTGACATGGGTGCAGCAAATCCGTAAGTCCGTTGATGACAGGAACGCTTCCATGTACTGCAAGCTCCTCTACATCGCTTTGCTTGTAGGTTCGTATCATGATTCCGTCAACATACCTTGAAAGTACTTTCGCGGTATCCTCGATGGTTTCCCCGCGGCCAAGCTGTATGTCGCCCGAACTCAGGAAAATCGGATTCCCCCCCAGCTGATACATCCCTGTCTCGAAAGAAACGCGGGTTCTTGTCGACGATTTGGTAAAGATCATCGCAAGTGTCTTTCCTTTCAGGATATGGTGCTCGATTCCGTTGTGCGTCTCATTCTTCAGCTTTTCGGCCAGCATGAAGATTTCCAGGATTTCTTCCTTTGACAAATGATTCAATCCAAGCAAGTGTTTCATGATAAAACTCCTTTTTCATAATTCGAGTAGGCATCCAGGGGATATACCCCGCCGGATTCCCCGCCCGTGAAATAATCGGCCACCGACAGCACGGCATAAGCCGTATCCAGGTTTGTTATCGAAGGCACATTATACTCTATCGAGGTTCTTCTTAAAAGAAATCCATCCCGTTCAGGCAGCTTTCCTCTTGTGGGTGTGTTGATCATCAGGGCGATTCCGCCGTTCTTGATCGAAGCCATGGCTTGTGCATCATTCAGCGTTTCGCATTCATACCCGTTGGCGACAAGGAATTCAGCGGTACCCGGCGTAGCCCCAAGGGTGTACCCGCTTATCACAAGCTGCCTTGCGAGCCCCAGACTGCCTTCCTTGTCCCTGTCGGTGATGCTCATGAGCACCCTGCCCGAAGAAGGTATGTTGAGACCGGAGGCGACGAGAGCCTTGAACAAAGCTTCCTTGTATATTTTTGAAACACCCATTACTTCACCGGTTGATTTCATCTCGGGTCCGAGGAATGTGTCGAGAGTGGTTATTTTTGAAAATGAAAACACAGGTGCCTTTACCGCCACCCATCCGGATTCCGGCGCGAGACCGGGCGGATATCCAAGCTC
>JAWOIG010000214.1:0-26192 GCA_046484775.1 Clostridia bacterium
AGAAAAATCAATATAAAGGAGATTGATGATATGGTGGTTTTCAATGGAAAGAAAGTATTTGACCACGGCAGGTCGTTTGATTGGGGATTCGAAGACATATTCAAGGAAGCAAAGGAGGATGGCCGGAACATTTCCATGATGGTCATGGACATAGACCGCTTCAAGGCCGTCAACGATGCCTATGGAAGAAAAGTAGGGGATGCAATACTTGATGCGATATTTCGAATAACGGTTGACGAGCTGCCAGGTGGAACAGGAAGAATAGGCGGATACAAGTCAAATCTCGAAAGGGTTGGCGGGGATGAATTCATCATTCGGGTTGACATTGTCAAGGAGGAAAGCCTGAAACTGGCTGAGAAAATAAGAAGGGCAATAGATGAAAACGACTTCGGATACCTGGGAGTGAAGGAAAAAGTCACCGTGACGATAGGGGTTGTAAACATGGACAGCAATCCCGCTGATTCCCATGAGTTCAAGCACCTGGCGGAATCGGCGCTGTATCTTGCGAAACACAACGGGCGCAACCGTGCGCAGCTGTACTGCGGCGACATCGGGGAAAAGCCGGATAATCCGCCGGAATCCGAACCCGGGGATGCAATCGGTTGAATATTAGCCTAAATAAGGTCAAAATGGGCGGCAATTTATGAAATTGCCGCCTTTTTTGCCGTTTTTAGCGGTGTACAAGTACAGGAATTTGTATTTTTTGTATTTTAGGGTATAATTGTATCAACAGGTTAGATTATGCGACTAATGAAGCCTGTTCAGTAATCGGAGCGTTTTTACTGATAAACGGGAAGGTGGGCAGACAATGCAGGTTACGGATGTACGCATCAGGAAAATTGCAACCGGCGGCAAAATGAAGGCTGTGGTTTCCTTGACGATCGACGAATGCTTCGCAGTACATGACATCAAGGTAATCGAAAGTCAAAACGGGTTATTTATCGCAATGCCGAGCAGAAAGACTCCGGACGGACAGTTCAAGGACATTGCACATCCCATTAACTCTGAAACCAGGCAAATGCTGGAAAAACTCATTCTGGAAAAGTATGAGGAAGCAGCGGACGAGCCGGGCTATGAGGAAGAATAGGCGGCCGGCATAAGCCCATGCGAATGCGGGCTATTTCGGATTTCGTAAATCTCCTCGCCGAAAAATCAATCTGTCATAGAGCAGACATAATCTATTCAATATGCTGTAAGTGTGGTTTTGCGGCTTTTTTATTATATGGATATAATTAGGGACGGCTGAATAATACGGGGATTTTGGATATTCAGCAAAGGCATCAGCCGGATGGGCTGAAAAAATTCAATATACGGGTTTTCAATACATGTCCCTCATTATTGGCGAACTGAATCAGGCCAAACCAGGTTTCAAGGCCCGCGAAAGTGCAAGGCTTTTAACATTTTTACTAAGAAAAGCTTGCACCTGAGCTTATTGAAAATGTAGAATAGGGTTATAAACAATGCATTTTCAAATTATTCGGCAAGCTCTGGTTAAACCGGGAGAAACAATGATTATTGATATCCACGCACACCTTTGGGCCGGCTCATATAATGAAGATAAGATTCGTATCATGAAGGCCTGCGAAACGTTTCAAATCAATCGTGTCTATATTTCATCCTTGCTTTCTTACTACCCCGATGAAAACGAGATCGGAAGGCTGAATGATCTGACGCGGGGATTCATGAGGGAGCATCCGGACATGATTGGCGGATTTGCATATGTCGACCCAAGGCACGGCAACAAGCTCGATGTAATCGACAGGGCGATAGGCGGGGACGGCATGGAAGGTGTCAAGCTCTGGGTTTCCGTCCACTGTGATGACGGCAGGGTGAATGCGGTCGCCGAAAGATGCATTAAATACAGTGTTCCCATTCTTATGCATGCGTTCCACAAGGCCATTGGACAGCTGGAGGACGAGAGTACTGCGGTGAACATAAGGCGGATTGCACTCAGATATCCGGAACTGAGGATCATCATGGCCCATCTCGGAGGCAACGCTTACCATGGGATGCGCTGCATCTACGACCTTCCGAATGTATATCCAGATATTTCCGGAACACCCTCCGGGCGGGGCGACGTCGAATATGCGCTGGAGCAGGCGGGGGAAGACAGGATTCTGTTTGGTACGGACATGCCGATGGGGGGAAGGCAATGCCTGGGCCGGATCAGGGATGCAGCGATTTCAGAAGAACAAAAGCAGAAGATTCTATATAAAAACGCGCTCAGGGTGCTTGGAGGGAAAAATGCGGACGGATTATAACTGTTATATTGGCAGCTGGCCTTTCTCCCTCCGTAAAAAGGCCTCGCTGGACGACCTGATGTGTGTTCACGACAGGCACGGCTTCGAAACAGGAGTGGTGGGAAACCTCGACTCGGTGCTTTGCAACGACCCGCTCGAAGGAGACATCGCGCTGGCGGACATTCTCAAACATACCAGGTACGGGATGTCGCTCACCGTCAATCCAATGCTTCCGAACATCGAAAGGGACTTTATTAAAGCCGGGGAGCTGTTCGATTACAACGCCTTCAGGATTTATCCGTCCGTTCACGGCTATGGATTCGACGCACCGGAATTCAGGAACTTCATGGATATTGCAGGTGAGACAGGCAAGCCGGTGCTCATCATGTGTTCCTTCGGAGACGCTAGACTTGACTATCTCCTGATGCAAAGACCCGTTGAAATGGGCCCGCTCAAGGAATTTTTAGGTTCGGAGCATAAAAATCCGCTGGTGCTCTGCAACATCAGGATGCATGAGATTGATGACGCAGCGGATGAAATGCGGAAGCATCAAAATATATACATCGATACATCAGAGCTTAAGCACAGTATGTTTGCAATTAACGACCTGAAGGCTGCGGGGTTTGCACAACGGCTCGCCTTCGGTTCATTTTTCCCACTGTTTGATTTTGGAGCGGCGTATATACAGCTGGAGGGCGTGGATGAGGATCTGCGCAGGGAAATCCTGAACAGGGATGTCTTGAAAGAGGTAAAGAAATGAAATGCAGGATTGAATCAAAGGAATATTTCGCAGGATTTGCGAATGAGAAGATACTGGGCCTTACACCCGCGGAGCATCTTGCCCGGAAACTGCGCATGAACGGATATGATATAACCGAAGATGCACCGACCGTATTCTACGACGACATGTTTTATCTTGATGAATTCATATTGAAAAAGGGCGCATCGGCGGCAGAAGGCATGCTTCTGGAAATTCATACGGGCATGCAGTTCCACAATGCGGTCATATCGGTGAAAAGGGAAATAAACATGGAGCTTATAAACAGAGGCGTCAGGCTTCTGAGTATCAATGACACTTATATAGACATAAACGCCGAGATTGGGGAAGGAACCGTGGTTTATCCCAATTCTCATATAACCGGCAATACGGCCATAGGCAGGGATTGCATCATCGGACCGGACTCAATGATAGAAAACAGCACTATCGGGGATAATTGCAGGATCATCAAATCTGTCGTCATTGAAAGCAGCATGGGCGACGGCTGCGGCATCGGTCCCTATTCCCACATTCGGCCCGGAAATAAAATCGGCAACAGGGTGAAGGTGGGGTCATATGCAGAGGTCAAGAATTCTGTCGTCGGGGATTTCACAGTCATTCCCCACCTTGCATATGTGGGCGATTCAACCATCGGCAGAAACTGCAATATATCCTGCGGGGTAATCACTGCCAACTACGACGGAAGGACGAAGAGCAGGACGGTAATAGGCGACAATGCCTTCATAGGCTGCAATTCCACTTTGATAGCGCCTGTTGAAGTAGAGTGCGACACCTATGTCGCCGCGGGATCGACCATCACTGACGACGTTAAGACAGGCGACCTTGCAATCGCCCGCAGCAGACAGACAAACAAGGAAAACTGGGTTTTCAAAACCAACCGGAAAAGGTCTGAAAAAGTCTGAATATTTATCACAAATAACACACCGCGAGCACAATATTTGGTATAATTGACTCACAGGGGGAGCATATAATGAGAGTTAACAATTCAAGTGTCGGTGATTTGGGTCTTGTTTTGTTGCGGGGGAGCAACGGATTCGGAAAACTGGTGGATGAAGATCTTGTTTTCAAGCGCAGGGGAGAAAGAAAAACATACGTACTTAAGATTAATGATGTCAGGTTCGCCAACGGCGAGGGAAAGGTCGTTTTGCAGGAAACGGTAAGGGGAATGGACATCTTTATTCTTGCCGACGTCGGGAATTACAGCTGCACCTACAATATGTTCGGGACAGAGAACAGAATGGGCCCGGACGAGCATTTCCAGAGCATAAAAAGAACAATATCCGCAATCGGCGGGAATGCAAAGAGAATAAACGTCATCATGCCGCTTCTGTACGCCGGCAGGCAGGACAAGAGAAAAGGCAGGGAGTCGCTTGACTGTGCGATTGCGCTGCAGGAACTCAAGGCGCTGGGCGTCAACAATATAATAACCGTCGACGCGCACGAACCCAGGGTTGAGAACGCCATACCTCTCATAGGTTTTGAAAACCTTTATCCGACGTTCGACATGCTTTCGTCGATAATAATGAACGACAGTACGAAAATAGAAGGCGATGTGAACAATCTCAAGATCATAAGCCCGGATACAGGTGCGATGGACCGCGCCCTATATTATGCGGAAGCTCTCGGCATAGACATCGGCGTATTTTATAAAAGACGCGACTACACGAGGGTGGTGAACGGAAAGAACCCCATCATCGAGCATGCCTATATGGGAAGTCCGCTTGAAAAATGCGACCTTCTGATAGTCGACGACATGCTGTCGTCGGGGGATTCCATTCTTGACATAGCAAACCAGGCCAGGGAGCGAAATGCCGGCAATGTGTACGTCGCGGTTACGTTTGCATTCTTCACGGAGGGAATCGAAAAATTCGACAAGGCATACGAGGACGGCATAATCAAAAGAATTTACTCGTCGAACCTTTCATACATACCCGAAGAGATAAAGAACAGACCTTGGTTCGTGCAGGTCGATATGTCGAAAATGATATCGGAAGTAATCGACAGGCTAAATTACAACATATCCCTGACCGAAATGTTTGATGTAACGCACCGGCTTAAGGAGCTCGAGGAATTCATAAAAATGACAAACGCATAAGAAATGAAACAACTGATGAAAGGTCCTCCGGATTCCGGGGGACTTTTTTTGTCAACGAACCGGATGCGAAACGGGGTTATGCAAAAAAACCGGGCGTGTGGTATCATGTATTTGATATTTTTATGGAGGTGTGCTTTGTTCGGCACATTGAGAAAAAAACTTCTGTCGGCGGTTGACGATTATTTTGGTCTTGCGGATGAAAAGGGTACTGTCTTGATTTGTTCGGACCAGGATATGGAGGGACTGGCAATCGATGGGTTTGAGGAGTTGGTTTTCGGGCAGAACGGTCTGGCCAATGCCGGCGGTCTTATCTTTTCCAGAATTAATTCCGACCTTACTCAGAAATATTGTGTTTTTATAAAGGAAACATCAGGTGAGACATATAAAGTGCTGAAGATCCTCAATCTTTATGTTGAGAATTTTCTCAGACAGCACATGGAGAAGCATAATAAGTATTTTTTCTATAAAAAGATGCTTAGCAATGAGTTTTCGGAAAACGAGGCCATGAAGAGTTCGGCAGTATATAAGATAAGAAACGAGGCCAGCCGGGCTGTAATCGTTATAAAACACGGCGAGTCGGAATATCCGGTATCCGGGATGATAACCAATATATTTCCAGACAAAAAGAAAAACACAGTCGTAGACATGGACGGCAATACTGTTGCTTATGTGGTTGAACTGCAGAAGAGCGAGGACAACCTTTCACTGCAAACATATTGCAGGAAGATTGTGGATACCATTGAAGAAGAACTTATGATTTCAGCAAGCGCGGGAATCGGCAATATAGTTGGCACGCTCTTTCAGATATCCTCGTCATACCAGAATGCATGCATTGCCATGTCGGTGGGGGCGATATTCGAATTTGAAACCAGCATCTATGATTTCAACACGCTTGGAATAGGAAAATTGATATACAATTCGGAAAAGAAGGTGCTTGAGGAGTTCCTGAGGGAAAGCATAAGCAAGAAGACGTTCGAGCTGCTTGACGACGAGATTATAAAGACGGTGAGAAGTTTCTTTAAAAATAATCTGAATATAAGCGAAACTGCGCGGCAGATGTATCTTCACCGGAACACGCTTGTATACAGGATCGAGAAGGTGCAAAAGCTCACCGGCCTTGATTTAAGAAATTTTGACGATGCCGTATCCTTTAAGGCGGCATATATGGTAAAATGCTATATAGATAAACTAAACCAGAATGAATGACCGGAGACCACAAATGATAAATTTCTCTAACGTTACCAAGGTATATAAAAGCGGTACGGAAGCGTTGAAAAATATTGACCTTGAAATTAAAAGAGGCGAGTTCGCTTTTGTAATCGGCCCGAGTGGTTCGGGAAAATCCACAATGATAAGATTGATAATGAAGGAAGAGGAGCCGACCGGCGGGGAGCTGTTCGTCAATGGCGTCGATACAAGGGACATCGACCGGTATGAAGTTCCGCATTTCAGGAGAAAAATAGGCGTGGTTTTCCAGGATTACAAGCTGCTGCAGAATAAAACTGCATACCATAACGTGGAATTTGCGCTAAGGGTGACCAACACGCCGGGAAGGCAGATCAGAAAAATGGTTCCCCAGTTATTATCGGTTGTGGGCCTTCTTGACAAATCAAATGACTTTCCGCGCGAAATGTCGGGAGGAGAACAGCAGAGGGTAGCTCTTGCAAGGGCCATAGCCCATAATCCGGATTTGCTGATAGCCGATGAGCCCACAGGGAATCTCGACCCGCATACCAGCCTGGGAATAATGAATTTGCTTTACAAGATAAACCAAATGGGCACTACGGTTCTTGTTGCAACACATGACCAGACAATCGTAGACACTTTCAGACAGCGGGTAATCGTCCTTTCAGAAGGCCGCATCACCAGGGATGTGCCGGAAGGGATTTACGGGGATTGACATGCATATAATAGGCGAAGCAATAACAAATTTGAACAAGAACAGAGTCCTTACCATAACCAGCATCTTTACGGTGTTCATCATGCTGATACTTGTAGGGGTGTTCGGAGTCTTCCTCCTTACCATCTCATACAATTCCGAATACATGGACAATATGCTGGAAATAAGGATATTCATAGATCCCGGTGCAGATGAATACAGGGAGAACAGGATCAAGGAAGTCTTGCTTAAGGACGACAGGATCGATTATCTGGCCTTCGAATCCAAGGAGCAGGCATTTGAAAAAGCAAAAGAGATATACGACGAGGAAATAATTGAGGGCCTGGGTCCGGATTTTCTTCCTGCTTCATATACGGTCAGGCTCAGGGAAGAGGTTGATTCGGATAAATTCGTTAAGTTCGCCGAAGGCATTCCCGATGTATACCGGGTTGACTATCATGCCGGTTCGTTTGACTTTGCGATTTCGCTTACAAATTGGATCAACCTTGTGTCGGGCATACTGGCGATTCTGCTGGGAGTATTGTCGTTGTTTCTGATTTCCAATACAATCAGGCTGACCATGGCCAGCCGGTCCGAGGAAGTCATAATCATGAAGTTCATCGGGGCGACTGAAAGCAGGATAAAGCTGCCATTTTTGATAGAAGGAATAACGATAGGCTTTTTAGGAGCAGTAATATCGTCGATTGTGGTGGGTTTAGTGTATAATAGAGGGCATGAGTGGTTTTACTCGATGGGTGTCGACGAGGCCTTCCTTTCCGGAATCAGTCTTGTTCCGGTGAGGGAAACCGTGTTGATGATCGTAATTGTGTTCTTCGGACTAGGGATAATGCTCGGGATGTTCGGAAGCATGATGGCCATTAGAAAAAATCTTAAGGTATAGGAGGAAATACAAATGAAAAAGACAATCCTCATATTGATTGTAATCATAGTTGTCTTCTCGACGTCTGTTTTTGCGGAGAGCATCTATGACCTTCAACAGAACAAGGATTGGCTCGATAACCAGCTTAAGGGTGTTATCACTGACAGAATAGAGCATCAGGAAAATAAGGCATATTATGAAAGAGTCGCAAGGAACCTTGATCAGAGTCTGATCGAGCAGCAGCTTGCCCTTCTGAAGTTCGAGGGAACAATTGATGAACTTGAAAAGACGATAGAGGAGATTACACAGACAATCGCACAGGCCGAGGAAGAATACATGGCCAAGATAGAGATGCTGAAGAAGAGGATCATCGACGGTTATATAGATTCCAAGACCAATCTTCTTACCCTGCTCACAGATTCGAACAATGTTTCCGAATTTTATGAAAAGCTTGAAATAAGGAAATACATCGCTCGCTTCGACCAGCAGCTGATAGAGGATATCAGCCTTCTATCCGTCAACCTAGTTGAAAAAAGAGCTCTTTCAGACGCGCTGAAAATCAAATATGAAGTCGCGGCCCGGGTAACGGAGATTGCAATAGACAACATGAACGTAATCCAGGAAAAAGCCGAGAAGACAGCCTTGATGAATGCGCAGCAGATTGCAACCCTGAAGCAGCGGGAGGACAATCTTATTGATGAGTCCGAAAGGTTGCTCAAGGCCATAAGTGAAATGCGGCAAAAAATGGCATATGCCGGCGGAGAGATGATATGGCCGGTTCCCGCCAACAGAAGCGCTCTTTCGGGAGGCAACTTCTTCGGGATGAGGATACACCCCATTTTCCATGAATGGAGGATGCATACCGGCATAGACATCGGAGCTGCGCAGGGAGCGAACATAATTGCGGCAAATACAGGGACCGTGGTCATGGCGGGCTTTTCCACGGGCTACGGAAACAAGGTCGTGGTTGATCATGGCGGCGGAATCATGACCCTTTATGCACATGCATCGAGAATACTTGTGAGTGTGGGTCAGAACGTTGAAAAGGGACAGGTAATAGCGCTTATTGGCAGTACTGGTTGGTCCACCGGGCCGCACCTGCATTTTGAGGTGATAAAGGAAGGCCAGCGGGTCAATCCGCTCGAGTATGTAAACCAAAAGAACTAGACTTGAGTTTAAACTGCCCGGCGGTGGGGTATGAATCATTCAGCCCCGACGGGTTGAATATAAATACAGGAGCGGTTTTTTGAAAAATAGAATTGTAATATTCATAGTCGTCATAGCCGTCGTACTGACGGCATCTTTTTCTATTGTCGGAACCCTGTCGCTTATGACCATTATGGAAAACAGGCAGGACAGGCATTACATAACCTTTGACAGTTCCACCGTGGATGCTGCGAATATAAAAAAATTCGATGAGGTCCGGGATCTTCTGTACGAGAAATATATGGGCGAGATTGACGAAAACATTTTGCTCGAAGGCGTGGTCGCCGGTATGGTCGAAGCCCTGGGCGATCCATACACAATGTATGTAGACGCCGAAACCATGGCCCTGATGGCAGCTGATTCGGAGGGCGAGTATTCGGGTATCGGCGTAACGATAACGATACCGAATGAAGGAGCCGGCATTCTGATCCTGGATGTCAATGAGCTCGGCCCGGCATTTGAAAGCGGAATTCTTGCGGGCGACAGGGTCGTCAGGGTTGATGAGTATGACGTTGCTTTTTCCGACGACCTGAGTTATGTGGCAACCCTTGTAAGGGGTGCGGCCGGCTCGGATGTAGAGATTGAGGTTATCCGTGAAAATGAGACGGAAAGCCTGGTTTTCAATATAACGAGGAGAACCGTGAATTCAATCGACGTCAGGGGTGATATGCTGGATGAAAAAATCGGATATATAAAAATCAAGTCCTTCACACAGGACTCGCCTGAGGAATTCGCCGCTATTTTCAATGACCTCGCGGAACAAGGCATGGAATCGCTGGTTATGGATGTAAGGGACAATCCGGGGGGGAGCCTGTATGCCATTATCAATATAGCCGACATGATTATGGAGGAAGGCATCATAACATATACGGTGGACCGGGACGGCTACAGGGATGATTATAAAGCCACAAGAGGGGGAGTCAGCCTTCCCATCGTAATTCTTGTAAACGAGTACAGTGCGAGCGCAAGCGAGATGCTTGCAGGCGCGCTCAGGGATAACGGGCTGGCCACGGTGGTAGGCACGACAACTTTCGGCAAGGGACTGGTCCAGGGCGTATACGATCTGGAGGATGGGTCCGGACTGAGGATAACGATAGCAAAATACTACACGCCATCGGATGTATGCATACAGGACATAGGCATAGTGCCCGACTTTGAAATCGAGCAGGCAGAGGACTACCGGGGAATGCCCGTATCGGCTGTTCCAAGGGAAGATGACGTCCAGCTCATCAAAGCGCTTGAAATTCTCAGGGGGAACGAATAGGCGGGGGTTGCCATGTACGGAGATGCCGCGGCTTACTACGACATTCTTACATCGGATATAGACTATGGCAAATATGCCATGTATTTCAATGATATATTCAAAAGACATATGGATAGGATTCCGGATGCGGTCATGGATCTTGGCTGTGGGACGGGAAGCCTGACTATTAAGCTTGCAGGCATGGGATATGACATGACGGGAATCGACGCCTCCCCCGAGATGCTGGGAGAAGCTTATGCCAAGGGAAACCCCCGCATCCTCTGGATCAATCAGGATTTCACTGAAATAGATTTGTTCGGAACATATGACGCGGCTGTCAGCCTGCTTGACTGCGTCAATCATCTGCCGGGTGAAAGGGAAGTTGAAAAATATTTCAGGCTGGTTCATAATTATCTGAACCCCGGGGGTCTTTTTGTTTTCGACATAAATTCCGAGTATAAATTCAGGGAGGTTTTCTCGTCGAATGTCTTTTATTCGGTAAGCGACGATTTTACATACATATGGCAGAATGATTATATCGATGATGAACGAACCTGTGAAATGGAGATAACAATCTTCATCAGGGAAAACATGCTGTATAAAAGGGTTGACACATACAACACGGAACGGGCTTACGCCGTCGCGGATATGAAGGACCTTTTAAAAAAGTCGGGATTCGACATTGTGGATGTTTACAACGACCTTACTTTTGATGAACCCGGAGAGAAGGCCGAAAGGATATTCTTTGTTAGCAGGAAGGAAGTCTGAATGGCTGATAAAGTAATAAGGGCGTCTGCATATGGCGGCACCGTAAGGGCATTCGCCAATGACATAAAGGATACCCTTGGAACGGCTATGGGATATCATAGCCTAAATCCGTTGGCTGCGGTGGCATTGGGAAGAGCGCTCTCGGCCGCTTCGATGATGGGCGAGATGGCCAAGTCGAAGGAAGATACCGTTACCATGGTAATAAAGGGAAAAGGCCCCATGGGAGGCATCGTAGCCGTCTGTTCCAAGGAAGGAACGCTCAAAGGCTATGTCGTCAACAATGATTATTCATCATACGGAAATTGCATTGACGCCGGTGTCGGCGGATGCATCGGAAGCGGATATCTCAACATAATCCGCGACCTGGGCATGAAGGAGCCTTACACCGGCACGATACCGTTGCAAAGCGGGGAAATCGGCGATGACCTGGCATACTATTTCACTTACTCCGAGCAGATTCCGTCGCTTGTGGCCCTTGGGGTGAAATTGAATCCGGATATGACGGTTAAGAGTGCGGCAGGCATGATAATACAGCTGATGCCTGGGGCGGACAAGGAAGTAATCCCCAGAATCGAAGCCCGCCTTCGCCAAGGCAGGTCTGTTTCCAATATGATGGAAAAGGAAAAGACCCCCCTGGGAGTGCTTGAGTTTATGATGCCGGACGGAGATGTGCAGATTACCGGGGACAAGCCCGTTTCATTTAAATGCGATTGTTCGAGGATAGGGATGCTCAGGGGAATAGCCAGCCTCGGAAGAGATGAACTTGAAAAAATCATAAGCGAACAGGACGTCGTTGAAACGACCTGCCATTTCTGTCTTGTCAAGTATCATTTCCAAAGCGAGGAAATAAAAAAGCTCCTGGAAAAGCAAGGAACCGGCCTATCGATGAACGATGAATGAAATCGGAAATCCTGTTTAGCGGCAAGATGCTTGTTTTGAGGGAAAATACATTTTCATATTGACTTTTAAATATAATTTTTATATACTTCTTTTTGCCGTTTTCGGCATTTGGGGGCGCATAGCTCAGCTGGGAGAGCACCTGCCTTACAAGCAGGGGGTCATAGGTTCGATCCCTATTGCGCCCACCAAATTATATTGGCCCGGTAGTTCAGTTGGTTAGAATGCCAGCCTGTCACGCTGGAGGTCGAGGGTTCGAGCCCCTTCCGGGTCGCCATATGCCCAGATAGCTCAGATGGTAGAGCAGAGGACTGAAAATCCTCGTGTCGGTGGTTCGATTCCGCCTCTGGGCACCAGGGGAATTAACTCAGTGGTAGAGTGTCACCTTGCCAAGGTGAAAGTCGCGAGTTCGAATCTCGTATTCCGCTCCATCAGGCAGGAGCGGTATGAAAGTACCGCTCCTGTATGATACGGCGCCATAGCCAAGTGGTAAGGCAGAGGTCTGCAAAACCTTTATCCCCGGTTCAAGTCCGGGTGGCGCCTCCATAAAGAAGCTTCCTCCGGGCAGGCTTCTTTTTTACGTTAAATCCGGGATCTTCCCCTGCTAAGCGAATAATCTGTAAATTGCGCTGGATTGTGTAAAAACATGAGGATGAAAAAGCCTGAACAAACAAAAGTGTGATTTCTATGGTATCATTGGAGCATACAAAAGAAAAACGGAGGACGGGGCATCTTTGATGCCGGTGATTTTCTATGACAGGCAAAAGGTATAAAGTAATTCTTATCGTTCTTATCTGCATTCTGGCGTCCATTATTCTGTCTATATTTTTATATGCCGCAATCAACGGGTTTTCCGCCGCACAGATTTACAGGAAACTGTTCCCTGATTCTGTGGAGGGAGTTTATTCTCCGTACGCAGCCGTTGATATAAGCCTGTCTCCCAATGTTCTTTCGGCGGGCGGTGGTGGATGCCTGTACATTTTGAATGAAGGCCTGCTGACGGCTTACGATGAAAAGGGAATTGAAATATCATCGGGAATCGTAACCTTTGAACAGCCGGACATATCGGCGAGTGACGGATATGCTCTCATATACGACAGGATTTCGGGTTCATACAAGCTGTATAAGGATGGACGCGTAGAAATCTCCGGTTCTTTACAAAGACAGGTCTTGAGCGGAGCGGTTCAGGATAACGGATACATGATTTTCATACTTCAGGGAAAGGATGGGTTCCTGGGAAGTATGGCGCTGGTAAACAAGGATAATGAAACCATCGCAATGTGCGACTATTCCGACCGTTATCCCGTTTCTGCATGCATGTCAGGTGATGAAAAACGATTTGCCGTTGCCGGGATATATTCAGGGGACACAGGCAGAACCGGCATAGATATCTATGAGTTGTACAATCCGGTGCCGGTTGCGGGTTTCAACAGCAGCCATCTGATGCCGCTTGTAGAAGAGGCGGGTAAAAGTTCATTTTCTGCGGTAGGGACCAAAATAATAGAGGTATTTGATTTTTCAGGGGAAAAACTCCGGTCTTACGAATATGGAAACATTTTGGCAGCCAGGGAATCCGCGGATGGATTCCATTTAGTGGACCGCGAGGCCGCGGGAGATTCAATAATATTCATTGGCAATGACGGGGAACAAAAATGGATACATAAAACCGGCCTCCGGACTGATGGAATTGCTTCCGGCGACGGGCATATGTTCTATTGGTCGGGAATGGGAATATCGTGCCTTGATGCAGATGGAAAGCCGCTGGAAATAAGCGGGGGATTTGGTGCGATAATCAATACAGTATGCTTTGGCAAGGAACGAACGGCAGTACTTACCCAGGGAAGATTGATTTTTTACAAATTCAAATAGACCAATATGATGCGCGGCAGTAGATTTTTCAAGAATTGGGTTGTATAATAAACCCCAAACACGCAAAAAGGGAAGGAAAAGCATGACTGCAGCAGATTATACAATAATAATCATAATCGTGATTTTTGCACTGATAGGATTGAAAGCAGGATTGCTTAAGTCGGTTTACAGGCTTGCATCGTTCATTGCCTCGATATTTCTTGCCATCAAGCTGGCAAAGCCGGTTGCGGGCTGGTTCAGGGGAACCGGCGTTTATAACAGCATAAGCAATGCGGTTGAAAAGCTCCTTTTCAATATGAACATTAACTTTTCCGAGGTCTCGAATCCGAAAAACGTCGAAAGCATCAAGAAGGCCATTCAGGATTTGCCTTTTCCTGACAACATCAAGACAATGATAGCCGAGGCAATGGCGTCAAGTGCGACAACGACAGCGAATCTTCTTGATCAGTTCGTGGAAAAAATAACATTCTTCATCCTGGTGATAATTTGCGCCATAACATTGTTTATCATATTAAGGATACTCTTCTGGCTTTTCGGCCTTCTTATAAAAGGAATCGCCGAAATCCCAATAATCAAGCAGGTTGACCGGGCCGCCGGATTTGTAATCGGGGCTGTGCTCGGCGTCGGCTTAGTCTATATGCTGTGCCTTCTTTTGACCTATGCCGCCGCATTCGAGAATTTCGGTGTAATTTACGACAACATCAATGAAGGCGTCATCGCGCCGTTCTTCTACAATAACAATATACTTGCAGGCCTCATCGGACTGGGGAAAGAAGGTTGGTTATGAGAAGCGATACAATAACAAAAGGAATCGAGCGTTCGCCGCACCGTTCATTGTTCAAGTCGATGGGTTATACCGACGAGGAACTCCGCAGGCCGCTGATAGGCATCGCCAATTCCAAGAGCGAGATAGTTCCGGGGCATATTCATCTGGATAAGATTTCAGAAGCGGTCAAGGCGGGCATCAGAATGGCAGGCGGAACACCTGTTGAATTCGGTGCTATAGGCATCTGCGACGGAATAGCGATGGGACATGAAGGCATGAAATATTCCCTTGCTTCAAGGGAGCTTATCGCGGATTCATGCGAGGCAATGGGTAAGGCGCATCCATTCGACGGCATGGTGTTCATTCCAAACTGCGATAAAATTGTCCCGGGAATGCTGATGGCAATGGTAAGGATCAACATCCCTTCGATAGTAATAAGCGGCGGCGCCATGCTGTCATTGAATATAAATGGAAGGCAGCTTGACCTCAACAGTGTTTTTGAAGGAGTAGGCGCAGTCAAAAGCGGCAGGATGACGGAGGAGGAACTCTGTGAGATTGAAAACAACGCATGCCCCGGATGCGGGTCGTGCTCCGGCATGTTCACCGCAAATTCGATGAATTGCCTGAGCGAGGCTCTTGGCCTCGCACTACCCGGCAACGGAACCATACCGGCTGTTTTCGCGGAAAGAATCCGACTGGCAAAGGAAGCCGGAATGGCGGTAATGAACCTGGTTGCGAAAGACATCAAGCCTTCGGACATCCTGTGCGAGGATTCATTTTACAATGCGCTTGCAGTCGATATGGCGCTGGGATGCTCGACCAACTCGGTCCTGCACCTTCCGGCAATAGCATATGAAGCGGGTATAAATCTCAACCTTGATATGGTCAATGAAGTCAGTTCGAGGGTCCCCAACCTGTGCAGGCTTGCCCCTGTTCCAAACGGCCATCATATTCAGGATTTGTATTACGCCGGGGGAGTCCAGGCCGCGATGAATGAGCTTTCAAAGGGAAATCTTATAAAAACCGGCCTGATGACTGTTACAGGCAGGACAATAGGGGAAAATATATCGGATAAGCCTGTTAAGGACAACAGTGTTATCAGGCCTCTTGACAATCCGCATTCGGCCGTAGGCGGAATAACCATACTTAAAGGAAATCTGGCGCCCGATGGAGGGGTTGTCAAGAAATCAGCCGTGGATCCCAAAATATTGGTGCATAAAGGACCCGCAAGAGTGTTTGACAGTGAGGACGATGCAATAAAGGAAATATATGCAGGGAATATAAAAAAAGGCGATGTCCTGGTCATAAGGTATGAAGGCCCTAAAGGCGGTCCCGGAATGAGGGAGATGCTTGGCCCGACATCGGCCATAGCCGGAATGGGACTGGACAGGGATGTGGCGCTTCTGACAGACGGCAGATTTTCCGGAGCCACCAGAGGAGCATCGATCGGACATGTTTCCCCTGAGGCAATGGAGGGTGGACCAATAGGACTGGTAGAAGAAGGGGACATTATTTCAATCGACATACCGGGCGGGACCCTGGATCTTATGGTCGCTGAAGAAGAACTTGAAAAAAGAAGGCGTTTGTTTGTTCCGAAGGAACCAAAAATTAAAACGGGATATCTTGGCAGATATGCCAGGTCCGTCTCATCAGCAAATACCGGGGCGGTTTTAAAATAAACGGAGGTGGGAAATGAAATTAAAAGGATCGCAGATTTTTGTGGAATGTTTGAAAGAACAGGGAGTCGACATTATTTTTGGTTTTCCCGGGGGAAAAGTTCTTTTTCTATATGATGAATTGGTAAAAAACGCGGATTCCATCAAACATATATTGACTTCACACGAACAGGGAGCGGCGCATGCAGCCGATGGTTATGCAAGAAGTACCGGCAAAACAGGCGTGTGCATTGCCACAAGCGGACCGGGCGCGACAAACCTGGTGACGGGAATAGCCACGGCGTACATGGACTCGGTGCCTCTTGTCGCCTTTACCGGCCAGGTAGGAACAAAGGACCTTGGGAAGGATTCCTTCCAGGAAGTTGATATAACGGGAATCACCATACCGATTACCAAGCATAATTATATCGTAAAGCATGTCGAAAAGTTTGCCGACACCATAAGGGAGGCTTTTGCAATAGCTAAGGAAGGCAGGCCCGGCCCGGTGCTTATCGACATATGCGTAAATGTGGGGAATGAAGAATGCGAATATGAAAGAATTGAAATAAATGAGAGGGACTACCTGAAGAAGCATGCGGGCATAAGGCATGAAAGTGTTTCCGAAAATGCTATCAATGAAGCAATAAAGGTAATCAATGAATCGAAGAGACCATTTATGATGGCAGGCGGCGGCGTAATCATCTCCGGGACGAACCATCTTCTTGCAAAGCTTGCGAGAAAAGGCCGGATTCCGGTGGCGACTACGCTGATGGGACTTGGCGGATTTCCTTCGAGCGACAACCTTTATACCGGGTTGATAGGCATGCACGGAAGCAAGACATCCAATCTGGCGGCAACGAACTGCGATCTCCTTATCGCCGTAGGAGCAAGATTTTCTGACAGGGTTACATCAAACGTCAGAAATTTTGCCACTAAGGCAAAAATCATGCATATAGACATAGACCCCGCGGAGATAGGAAAGAATGTTGCCGTTGACTATCCACTCTGCGGATATATGGACGACATACTTGAAAGGCTTTCTGATGGGATTTCGGAAAAGACAGACACTGAGTGGATTGACAAGGTCAATGCCTGGAAGGCCAAGTTTCCGCTGGCGTATGTTGACGACGGAACGATTGTCAGGCCGCAGTCGGTGGTAAAGGAAATCTACAGGCAGACGGGCGGAGAGGCAATAATAGTTACCGAAGTAGGCCAGAACCAGCTTTGGGCTGCCCAATGGTATAAATATACGAAGCCGAGGACATATATTTCATCAGGAGGATTGGGCACTATGGGCTATGGCCTGGGATCCGCGATAGGAGTACAGATAGCAAACCCCGGCAAAAAAGTCATCAACATAGCAGGCGACGGCAGCTTCAGAATGAATCTCAACGAGCTCGCGACCGCCGTAAGGTACAAGCTTCCGCTGATAGTCGCAATATTGAACAACAGCGTGCTCGGCATGGTAAGGCAGTGGCAGACTCTGTTCCTTGACAAAAGGTACGCTGAGACGACGATAGACGATTCCCTTAACTATGTTGCTCTGGCGGAAGCTTTCGGAGCGCTTGGAATAAGGGTTGACGAGGCCAAGGATGTAGGCGGGGCAATCGAGCTGGCGTTGTCCCAGACGGACAGGCCGGTTGTAATTGACTTCAGGATTGACAAGGACGAAAAGGTTTATCCCATCGTTCCTCCCGGGGCTTCAATCGAAGACCTTATAACCGAGGATTGATCAAAGGAAGTCTTGTTTTGAAGTATAAAATAAGTAGCGGGATTTTTCGGCAGCCGGGAAATTCCGCTTTTATATTGTTTTTCACCAAATCCTGAAAATAGCTGTTGACACTTATATAGCGTAGTGGTAATATGTTGGAGCCGTCAAAAAAAGCGGCTCCTGGAATGTTCAAAAAACCTTGACATTTGATACTGGAAAATGGTACTATGATTAGGCGCCTTTAACGATGGAGGCCATGAACCTTGAAAATTGAACAGTGCACTTTATATAAGTGAGGATCCCGTTGATTCATAGAGAATCAACAAGTGGAGGAAGCCGGCTTGCCGGCGAATCCACAGTCGTCCGAAAGGACGGCAATCCAAAAGTAAATTTGGATCCAAGATAACTTTTAGATCGTCAGATTTGAAAAATATTTTTTTCGAGAGTTTGATCCTGGCTCAGGACGAACGCTGGCGGCGTGCTTAACACATGCAAGTCGAACGATAAATCCGGAACCGATTTTTTCGGAAAGAGGGGAAGGATGGAAAGTGGCGAACGGGTGAGTAACGCGTGGGGAACCAACCTTGAACTGGGGGACAACACCGGGAAACCGGTGCTAATACCGCATATATCCGGACATGGCATCATGACCGGAGGAAAGGCTTCGGCCGGTTTGAGACGGACCCGCGTCCAATTAGCTAGTTGGTAGGGTAATGGCCTACCAAGGCGACGATTGGTAGCCGGGCTGAGAGGCTGAACGGCCACATTGGGACTGAGACACGGCCCAGACTCCTACGGGAGGCAGCAGTGGGGAATATTGCACAATGGGGGAAACCCTGATGCAGCGACGCCGCGTGAAGGATGAAGGTTTTCGGATCGTAAACTTCTTTGATCGGGGACGAAAAATGACGGTACCCGAAAAACAAGCCACGGCTAACTACGTGCCAGCAGCCGCGGTAATACGTAGGTGGCAAGCGTTGTCCGGATTTACTGGGTGTAAAGGGCGTGTAGGCGGGGATACAAGTCAGATGTGAAATACTGCGGCTCAACTGCAGAACTGCATCTGAAACTGTACCTCTTGAGTACTGGAGGGGAAAGCGGAATTCCTAGTGTAGCGGTGAAATGCGTAGATATTAGGAGGAACACCGGTGGCGAAGGCGGCTTTCTGGACAGTAACTGACGCTGAGACGCGAAAGCGTGGGGAGCAAACAGGATTAGATACCCTGGTAGTCCACGCTGTAAACGATGGATACTAGGTGTAGGAGGTATCGACCCCTCCTGTGCCGTCGTTAACACAATAAGTATCCCACCTGGGGAGTACGGTCGCAAGACTGAAACTCAAAGGAATTGACGGGGGCCCGCACAAGCAGTGGAGTATGTGGTTTAATTCGAGGCAACGCGAAGAACCTTACCAGGGCTTGACATCGCCTGACAGCGTCGGAAACGACGTTTCTCTTCGGAGCAGGCAGACAGGTGGTGCATGGTTGTCGTCAGCTCGTGTCGTGAGATGTTGGGTTAAGTCCCGCAACGAGCGCAACCCTTGCCGTCAGTTGCCATCATTAAGTTGGGCACTCTGGCGGGACTGCCGGTGATAAATCGGAGGAAGGTGGGGATGACGTCAAATCATCATGCCCCTTATGTCCTGGGCTACACACGTACTACAATGGCCGCTACAATGGGAAGCGAAGTCGCGAGGCGGAGCAAATCCCCAAAGGCGGCCCCAGTTCGGATTGCAGGCTGAAACTCGCCTGCATGAAGTTGGAATTGCTAGTAATTGCAGGTCAGCATACTGCAGTGAATACGTTCCCGGGCCTTGTACACACCGCCCGTCACACCATGAGAGTTTGTAACACCCGAAGTCGGTAGTTTAACTTTATTGAGGACGCCGCCGAAGGTGGGACAGATGATTAGGGTGAAGTCGTAACAAGGTAGCCGTATCGGAAGGTGCGGCTGGATCACCTCCTTTCTAAGGAGAAACGGACAGGAAATGTCCGTGGATCTTAGGTCGGTAATCAACGGTGATATAGCTTAGAAGAGTGTACTGTTCGATTTTGAGGGTTCAACCCCTTAATTTGGGTTAACGCCCCGATTTGGGGGTATAGCTCAGCTGGGAGAGCACCTGCCTTGCAAGCAGGGGGTCATGAGTTCGAGTCTCATTATCTCCACCAGCAGGGGCGTGAATCTGAATTGTTTCCCGGCATCCCAAGGGGATGCGAAGGAAGCGCTGTACTTTGAAAACCATATAATGTTCCAAAATGACACCCATTAATAAATGGAAGTGAAGTAAAATGATCAAAAACAAATAGGATTGCTGCACGAGTCAAAGGAATAAAATTCCGAAACACACTGGAAAGGTCAAGCTTTTAAGGGCACAGGGTGAATGCCTTGGCATCAGGAGCCGATGAAGGACGCGACAAGCTGCGATAAGCTGCGGGGAGGTGCAAATAACTTTCGATCCGCAGATATCCGAATGGGGAAACCCACCCGGGGTAAATGCCCGGGTACCGTGCAGTGAATACATAGCTGTACGGGGGGACACGCCGGGAACTGAAACATCTAAGTACCGGCAGGAAAAGAAAACAAAAGTGATTCCGCAAGTAGTGGCGAGCGAACGCGGAGAAGCCCAAACCGGCCGTCCTTTGGATGGCCGGGGTAGTGGACCGGCGCAAGTGACCCGAGGACCTAGCGAAAGACCGGCTGGAAAGCCGGCGCCATAGAGGGTAATAGCCCCGTAGGCGAAAGGTCGTAGGGCATGCCGGTATCCGGAGTACCACGGGGCACGTGAAACCCTGTGGGAAGCTGGGGGGACCACCCCCCAAGGCTAAATACTACCTGATGACCGATAGTGAAGAAGTACCGTGAGGGAAAGGTGAAAAGAACCCCGGAAGGGGAGTGAAAGAGAACCTGAAACCCTGTGTCTACAAGCAGTTGAAGGGCGTTAATGCCCGACAGCGTACTTTTTGTAGAACGGTCCGGCGAGTTACGTTATGCTGCAAGGTTAAGCACCTCAGGTGCGGAGCCGAAGGGAAGCCGAGTCTTAATAGGGCGCAAAGTAGCATGAAGTAGACCCGAAACCGGGTGACCTATCCATGGGCAGGTTGAAGCTAGAGTAAAATCTGGTGGAGGACCGAACCCACCAATGTTGAAAAATTGGGGGATGACCTGTGGATAGCGGAGAAATTCCAATCGAACTCGGAGATAGCTGGTTCTCCCCGAAATAGCTTTAGGGCTAGCCTTGGGTTAGTCTGGCGGAGGTAAAGCACTGAATGGGCTAGGGGCCTTACCCGGTTACCGAACCCTCTCAAACTAAGAATGCCGCACAGATGATGCCCGGGAGTCAGACTATGTGAGATAAGTCGCATGGTCGAAAGGGAAACAGCCCAGACCATCAGCTAAGGTCCCAAAATTACAGTTAAGTGGAAAAGGATGTGGATTTGCACAGACAACTAGGATGTTGGCTTAGAAGCAGCCACTCATTCAAAGAGTGCGTAATAGCTCACTAGTCGAGTGAGTCTGCGCCGAAGATTATCGGGTCTTAAACTGTATACCGAAGCTATGGATTCATGCGTAACCGCATGAGTGGTAGGGGAGCGTACTGTAGTAGGTTGAAGCATTACCGTGAGGAGATGTGGACGAGCCAGTAGTGAGAATGCCGGAATAAGTAGCGAAAGCAAAGTGAGAATCTTTGCCATCGAAAGCCCAAGGGTTCCTGGGGAAGGTTCGTCCGCCCAGGGTAAGTCGGGACCTAAGCCGAGGCCGAAAGGCGTAGGTGATGGACAACGGGTTGATATTCCCGTACCGCCGATATCTGATTGAGAGAAGTGGGGACGCAGAGGGATAAACTGAGCCGGCAGCTGGAATTGCCGGTCCAAGGGAAGTAGGAGTGGCGCAGGAAAATCCGCGCCGCAATCCGAAGGCCTGACGGGGAGGGAAACATGAAGTACCGAAGCAGTCGATTCCGCACTGACAAGAAAAGCCACTATCGAGGATAAAGGCGCCCGTACCGCAAACCGACACAGGTGGGCGAGGAGAGAATCCTAAGATGATCGGGAGAAGCATTGTTAAGGAACTCGGCAAATTGACCCCGTAAGTTAGCAAGAAGGGGTGCCACAGAAATGTGGCCGCAGTGATCAGGCCCAAGCAACTGTTTACCAAAAACACAGGTCTCTGCTAAATCGAAAGATGAAGTATAGGGGCTGACGCCTGCCCAGTGCTGGAAGGTTACGGGGATCTGTTAGCGCAAGCGAAGCAGTGAACTTAAGCCCCAGTAAACGGCGGCCGTAACTATAACGGTCCTAAGGTAGCGAAATTCCTTGTCAGGTAAGTTCTGACCCGCACGAATGGCGTAATGATTTGGGCACTGTCTCAACAATGCACCCGGTGAAATTGTAGTACTCGTGAAGATGCGAGTTACCCGCGACAAGACGGAAAGACCCCATGGAGCTTTACTGCAGCCTGATATTGGGTTTCGGTACTTTTTGTACAGGATAGGTGGGAGGCTTTGAAGCGCGGACGCCAGTTTGCGCAGAGCCGCCGTTGGGATACCACCCTGAAAGTATTGGGACTCTAACCATATGCCGTCATCCGGCATTGGGACACTGTCAGGCGGGCAGTTTGACTGGGGCGGTCGCCTCCTAAAGAGTAACGGAGGCGTTCGAAGTTCACCTCAGCACGGTTGGAAATCGTGCAAAGAGTATAAAGGCATAAGGTGGACTGACTGCGAGACATACAGGTCGAGCAGGTACGAAAGTAGGACTTAGTGATCCGGCGGTATGAGAGTGGAATTGCCGTCGCTCAACGGATAAAAGTTACCCTGGGGATAACAGGCTTATCTCCCCCAAGAGTTCATATCGACGGGGAGGTTTGGCACCTCGATGTCGGCTCATCACATCCTGGAGCTGGAGAAGGTTCCAAGGGTTCGGCTGTTCGCCGATTAAAGTGGTACGCGAGCTGGGTTCAGAACGTCGTGAGACAGTTCGGTCCCTATCTGTCGCGGGCGCAGGATATTTGAAAGGAGCTGTCCCTAGTACGAGAGGACCGGGATGGACTGACCAATGGTGCACCGGTTGTATCGCCAGATGCATAGCCGGGTAGCTACGTCGGGAAGGGATAAACGCTGAAGGCATCTAAGCGTGAAGCCCCCCTTGAGATTAGATATCCCATCCCTTTAAGGGAGTAAGGCCCCATGAAGACCACATGGTTGATAGGCCGGATGTGGAAGTGCGGCAACGCATGAAGCTGACCGGTACTAATAGGCCGAGGGCTTGACCTGATTGGTGTGAAGAACACGTGCAGGGAGCCTTTTTGAAAAGGTCAGGAACATTGTATGGTTTTGAGAGTATATCCGGTGGTTATTACAGGAAGGAAACACCCGTTCCCATCCCGAACACGGCAGTTAAGCTTCCTGGTGCCGAAAATACTTGGACGGCGACGTCCCGGAAAAATAGGTCGCTGCCGGATTTATATGGAGAGCCGCACTTACAAGGTGCGGCTTTTCCTTTTGTATTTAAAATGGATGGCAGCCGCATCCTGGATTTGACATGAAGAGCCTGAAAAGTTTCCTTTGATTAGCGGCGGCATTTGGGCTAAGATAATGATAAGGTTTCAAGGGGGTATTGGTATGAAGGCTTTTTACAAGAAGATAGTAGAGGTAAACGAGGAAAGAATACCTCATATCATGGCGAATCTGTATGAGGACGGGGACAGCATCTTTTACGGAGGCTACAGGGACGGGAACGGGCTTGCCGAGCAATACGCCACATTGTCGCAGGCAATGCACTGTGCGGCCGCATATTTTTGCGAGGATTCGAAATACTATAAGGACAGGTCGGTCATGGAGCTTATCAAAGGTTTCATCCGCTTTTACTTCAACACCGTCAGGGAGAACGGTACGGGCGATTGCCTGATATCCGATTTCTATACACCGAATTCCTTCGAGGGCATAAACGTCGCTCATACCTACAGAATGTTCAGCAAGTATGCTGCGACGGAAGAAGAAAAGGAAGTGGCGAAGAGCATATACAGATTGCTTGAGGTACTGGGCTCGGGACTGTTGAGCGGTGGCCACAGGACGCCGAACCACAGGTGGATGATAGCCGCATCGGCTGCGAACATATACAATATAACCGGCAATTCCGAACTGAGGGACCTGGCGCTGAGATATCTGGACGAGGGCATAGACATAGATGAATACGGGGAATTCACCGAAAGATCCCCGGGCATGTACAACGAAGTCAATGACAATGCCTTGTTCGAGCTGGCGCGGGAATTGAAGATGGACGGCCTGTATGCGAATCTCAAGGCCAACATGGACCTTCTGTTCAGGTATATGGAGCCCGACGGTACCATATTCACGCAGAATTCGGCAAGGAAGGACAAGGGCGAGAATGATCCGGGCATGGGTTTTTATCCAACACGGTATTTCTATATATATCTGCAGGGAGCCTATTTCATGAAGGATCCGCTATATGCGGCTTTCGCTCATCAGATAATGGAGCAGACCATAAAATACGGAAGGGCGGTTCCGGATGTACTCTGGCTTTATATGGTATATGACGGATTGAAGGAATTCGAGCCGGAAATAGGAAGCATTGAGAGGAATTATGAGATGTACAATCCTGTTTCCAGCATATACCGGAAGGTCCTTGACGATTTCAGCGTATCGGTGATAGGCAACAACGCAAACTTCCTGTTCGTCCAAAAGGGAGACCTCAAATGCTATGTAAGGCTGTGCGCGTCATTCTTCATGCTCGCCCAGTTCAAGCCGGAAAAGATTGAACGAAACGGCGATGTGCTGTCGATGTCATTTTCCGCCGAGGACATGTACTGGAAGGCTTTCGAAGAGAAGCCTCCGACAAGCGACTGGAAGAAAATGGACCACTCTCAAAGGGCCACATGCAATCCGCAGAAGCTGACCATAGCCGCGGAAATTAAAATTGAAGGCAAGACCGTTGACATCGGGGTCAGGACCGCAGGCACCGACAGGGTTCCTTTCAAGGCGGAATTCGTGGTTACGGGCGGCAGCGAAATAAAGGGAGAATTCTTCGATGTCAGGGGTGTGCCCGGGCAGAGCATCATACCTCACCGGGGGATGGTCAGAGTCAAGCTGGGAAAGGACACAATGCTGATCGGGCCGGCATTCATGCAGCATACCTACACGTCGAACATGCGGGGCAGCGTGCCTCAGAGCGGCAGGGGCTACACCGTTTATTTTACGGACTACACCAATGTCGACAGAAACATCAGGATAATCTGCAGCTGAATATAAATTGCTTGACCGAGTAAGCTAATATAAGTATAATATACAAAGCAACGGTCCGGACGGACCGGCTCTGATGATCCTCAATAGCTCAGCTGGTAGAGCATGCGGCTGTTAACCGCAGGGTCGTTGGTTCGAGTCCAACTTGGGGAGCCACAATAAAAAGAGTCTCTTTATTGGGACTCTTTTTTGATTGATTTTTTATTTGTTGTCTGAAACAGCACCCGGACATTCTGCCGAGGCAACCCGGGCCATGTGGCCGGCATGAATTTTAAATGAATAAATATGCAGTCCGGGGCTATATATTATTGACTTTTCGAGAAAATAATGTTTAAATAGGATGAAAATTCGGCAGCGTTTTTTTAGCTTTTTCAGTGAAGAGGTCCCTTTTGCCGGATTGTGCAATGAACTTTTGATAATATCAACAAGAAGACTGGGGGGCTCATATGAAATGGGGAAAAACCTGATTGAGCTGAAAAATCTTACTAAGTCGTATAACGGTGTAACAGCCGTCGATTCAATAAATATGACCATCAGGGAAAAAGAGTTCGTGACCCTGCTCGGACCCAGCGGCTGCGGTAAAACCACCACACTTCGCATGATAGGCGGATTCGAGGATCCCGACGATGGAGAGATTCTGTTCGAAGGCCGGCTCCTGAACAATGATCCACCGTATAAAAGAAACATCAATACGGTATTTCAACGATATGCGCTTTTCCCACACTTGAATGTGTTTGAGAATGTGGCTTTTGGCCTGCGAATAAAGAAACAATCCAATGATGAAATACACCGCAAGGTGGAGAAGATGCTGAAGATGGTGGACCTCGAGGGATTTGACAAGCGTAATGTCGATTCTTTGAGCGGGGGACAGCAGCAGCGTGTTGCTATAGCTCGCGCCCTTGTCAATGAACCCAAGGTTCTGTTGCTTGATGAACCGCTCGGTGCGC
>JAWOIG010000148.1:0-9108 GCA_046484775.1 Clostridia bacterium
CGAGCGCGCTGACCGGCTCGTCGCAGACCACGAAATCCGGGTTGAGCGCCAGCGCCCTGGCTATGCATATCCTCTGCCTCTGTCCGCCCGAGAACTCATGCGGGTACCTGTCCCTGTGGTATGGCTGCAACCCGCAGTTCTCCATAATATCGTTGATATAGTCGTTGAATTCGTCCCTCGGAACTATTCCATGCTCCCTTACCGCCTCGCCGATGATTTCCCTGATGGGAAGCCTGGGCGACAGGCTTGAGA
Source organism: Clostridia bacterium (assembly GCA_046484775.1). Taxonomy (GTDB): domain Bacteria; phylum Bacillota; class Clostridia; order DUPQ01; family DUPQ01; genus JAFGQE01. The sequence continues at coordinate 253 of JAWOIG010000148.1, forward strand.
ACGGGTCCTGGAATATTATCTGCATCTGCGGCCTGATCGCCTGCAGTTCCTTCTTTGTGTAGTCGTAGACTTCCTTGCCGTTGAAAAGAACCTGGCCCGCCGATTTCTCTGTAAGCCTGAGAATGGTTCTTCCGGCGGTGGTCTTGCCGCAGCCAGATTCGCCGACAAGGCCCATCGTCGTCCCGCGCTCTATCTTGAAGCTGATTCCGTCGACGGCCTTGATATGGCCCGTGACCCTCTGCAAAAGCCCGTCCTTTATAGGAAAGTACTTTTTAAGTGCATTCACTTCGAGTATGTATCTGTCATCGTGCACAAGCGGAACATAGTTATCCTCAATAACGAGTCTTTCCTTTGTTTCCGCCGCGATCTGTCTTTTGCTTTTTTCAGTCATTTCTAAATAATTCCTCCGCATAGAGATAGCATGCCACGGAATGCGTGGGGCTGAGCTTGATTTCCTGAGGATATTCTCCGTCGCATGCGGCTATTCTTTTTTCACAACGATCCCGGAAGTAGCAGTAGTTGGGCATGTCTATAGGGTTGGGTACCTTGCCGGGTATGCTGTAAAGGCGCTCCACTTCCTTGTTGATGCCGGGTCTGGCGGCCATCAGTCCGATTGTATACGGATGGGCCGGGTCCTTGAATACTTCGAAAACGGTCCCTTTTTCCACGACGCGGCCGGCATACATGACTACAACATAATCCGCCATTCCGGCAATTACGCCGAGATCGTGCGTGATGAGCATTATGCTGGAATTTATCTTGTCCTTGAGCTCCAGCAGTATTTCCAATATCTGCGCCTGTATCGTTACATCCAGCGCCGTCGTGGGCTCGTCGGCGATTATGAGCCTTGGGTTGCAGGCGATTGCCATCGCTATCATGACCCTCTGGCGCATTCCGCCCGACAATTCGTGCGGATACATGCGGTAAACTTTCTCGCTGTCGGCTATTCCGACCAGGTCGAGCATCTCAAGGGTCCTTGTTTTGATCATCGCCTTGGTTTCCTTGGTCGGCTTGACGTTGCTGATGGACTTCTCCGCGGCTTCTTTCTCGTCATGGAACAAATCGAGGCTGTGAAGCGTGATGACTTCATCTATCTGGGTGCCTATCCTGAAAACAGGGTTGAGGCTGGTCATCGGCTCCTGGAATATCATTGATATCTTGTTGCCGCGTATGTTGTACATCTCCTCTATCGGCGTCTTCGCGATGTCGTATATCTTGTCGCCTGCGTCAAAGCGTATCTCGCCCTTTACAATCTGGCCCTGGGGCCTTTGGACAAGCTTCATCAGGGAAAGGCTGGTGACGGATTTGCCGCAGCCCGATTCCCCCACTATGCCGACCGTCTTGCCGAACGGAACGTCGAATGTAACCCCGTCGACCGCCTTGACCACGCCGACGTCCGTATAGAAATACGTGTGGAGATTGTCGAACTCCACGACATTGGCGGGATTCTTCATCTTTGTGGTATATTCCGATTCGGGGACATTCTTTCTTTTATTGAACCTCTCAAACTTGTCGGTTATGCGACGGTTTTCGCGCGATATTTTGTGGGATTCGCGTGCGGAAAGATAGTTTGAGTCGGTTGCCTTGGTTTCGTTAACATCTATTTTTTCATCTTTCATGATACCCTCCTCCTATCTCTTCATCTTCGGGTCGAATGCATCGCGAAGTCCGTCGCCTATGAAGTTAAACCCGAGAACCGTGATCAAAATACAGAAGCCTGCGGGTATCCAGACAAACAGGTAGTTCGTCATTACGTGCACATTGCTGACCGCATTTATGATATTGCCCCATGAGGCGAACGGGAACTTGACCCCGAGGCCCAGGAAGCTTAGAACAGATTCCGTAAGGATTACACCGCCGAGGCTGAGCGTGCTTATGACGATCAGCTGGGGTATTACATTCGGAACCAGGTGCTTGAATATTCTTTTGCTGACGGACAGTCCCGTCGCCTCGGTCGCGATCATGAATTCCTGCTCGCGCAGCGAGAGAATCTGTCCGCGGACCAATCTGGCGATTCCCGGCCATCCGAGGAAGGCCAGTATGAACATCAGGTAGATCATCCTGAGCTTGGGGTCCACCCTCTGGGCGTCCATCATTGCGCCGATTATTATTATTATCGGAAGGGACGGTATCGAGTTGAACGTGTCGACCACCCTCATTATGAGGTTGTCGACCCATTTACCGAAGTAGCCTGCGATTCCACCCAGTATTACTCCTATTATTGTTTCTATTACAACAACGATGAACCCAATCATCAGGGAGATCCTGCCGCCGTACATGAGCCTCGTGAGGATGTCCATTCCGTTTCCATCCGTGCCCATGATGTGCTCTTTTGAAGGCGGATCATAGGCCTTGATGACAAGCGTGTCCTCTATCCACCTGATGACCCACTCGGTGTTGTTTCTTTCAATCGTATATTCCTCTTCCTCGCCGTTGATATTTACATATACGAAATCCTGGATGCCCTCGACGCCCTCGGCCATCATCGCCTTGACCTGGTCCTTGAAATTGATGCTGATGAATACATCCTGATAAATTGATTCGACAAGGAATCTGGATATATTGGCATAAAGCGTCCTGTCGCCGTTGTTCAGGAGATAGATGGAAGCCTTTTCCTCTTCGACCTCCATCTCATAATCCGCTCCTTCGAGCGTAACGGTCTTTATGGGCACACCGGTTTCCATGAGCTCATGCATTGCAATCTCCATCGCATATGCAAAATCGTAGCTGACGGAGAAATCCGCCGAAATGAAGTCGTACCTGTTCAACGTGGCAAGCGCCAGCGGTTCAAGCTCGTATGCCAGGAAATTTTTCTTCCCCTGGATAATAAGATATTTCCTGTCGTTGTATGTGATATTTTCCTCTTTGCCCTCCACTGCCTCGGCGAGCCTTTCAGCGAAAGCCGTGCTCATCGTGGGGTCGGAAAGCGCAACATTGGCATCTCCCAGTATAATACTTATGACCGCAACCTCCCTTGTCTTGAATACCACAAAAAGTTCATCGGCAAGCTTCTCGATGCTGTAGCTGACGCCCTGCGATTCGAAGAAATTCCTGTCGTTGTTCGTGGCCAGCACGAACTGCGACCTGGCTATCATCGGGAATTCGATGTTGTCGGTCGTGATGAACTTGTATTCCGTATTTTCAGACACCGCCGCATAGACCTTGGACATATCGACATATTTTGTGAATACCTCATCTTCCCTGTAAGGCATAAGCCATCCGCCGAAATATGAGAATATGAACATCGTGAGTATGAATATCGCGCCGGTTATGGCAAGCTTGTTTCGTATGAAACGCTTGAATACCAGCAAGCCGGGCGACAGTATCTTTATTCTTTTTTCATCATCGAGGGCCATGCTATTAACAGGCTTGCCTTTACGATCTTCCATATGTATGTTGTTTTTATTCTTTCTGTTCATCGTCTACCTGTCTTCCTCAATTTACTCTGACGCGCGGATCGACGACCGCATACAGTATGTCGGCGACCAGTGTTCCAAGCAGGGTCAGTGCTGCTAAAAATAACAAATAAAACATTGAGAACGGGATGTCCCCGCCTACCATGGCATCATATGCCGTCTTGCCGATTCCCGTTATTCCGAACAGTGTTTCAGTAATCAGCGCGCCTGCGAAAAGTCCGGGTATGGAGCCGCCTATTATGGTTACTATGGGAATAAGCGTGTTTCGAAAGCCGTGATAATTTATTACGCGCCTCTCCGTCAGGCCCTTCGCCCTTGCCGTGCGTATATAGTCGGAGTTGAGGACCTCAAGCATATTGGTACGGGTGTACCTCATCAATCCGCCGATTCCGACAATGACAATGGTGGCTATCGGCATTACATAGTGCTTTGCTAAATCCAAAAACTGGCCCCATCCGTCAAGCTGCTCGTAAAACCTTCCAACGGTTCCGTATAGTTCGAACCATCCGAGGTTTATGGAGAAGACAAGTTTCAGAATAGTCGCAAAAAAGAAAATGGGAAGAGAGATGCCGACCAGTGCGACAACGGTCACGGCATAGTCGGTCTTGCTGTATTGTTTTCTGGCAGCCAGTATTCCCAGCGGCACGGCAATGCTGACTTGAATTATAAATGATATGCTGCCAAGCGCGAATGAATACCAGATCGTTTCCCTGAATTTTTCCACAACCGGCACATTGTAGACCCAGCTGTCGCCGAAGTCGCCCTGAAGCACGGTTTTGATCCAACCGAAGAATCCTTTGATGATTCCGCTGTCCAGGCCGTATATCTGATTCAGCTGCTGTATCCACTCCGTATAGCTCTTGGAGCCCGGCAGGTTGGCCCTTTCCCTTGCGATGGCCTCCACATAAGAGGTCGGTATGCTCCGCAATATCGCATATATGATTAATGCGACAAAGAAAAGTATCAGGACGCTCAGGAATAATCTTTTAATTATGTAATTGCGCAATGGATAATCTCTCCCTCCGAAATTGATTTAAAATCAAATTTTTCTATCCATTAAGAAATTTGCGCCCACCATAGAAGATGGGCGCAAATCTTATGGTATTTCCTTTAGTGTACGGTCCGGGTTACGCCATTATTCAGCTACGTTCATTTCGAGCAGCTCTATGTCGTTCGCCCATCCCCAGAATGTCGTGATGTCCGGGGTTACCGTTTCAATGTTGACACGCTCTGTGCTGAAGATTATGCAGTTCTGCCTCTGGTAAGTCGGCACTTCAACCGCCCAATCTATTATTATGTCGAGACATGCCTTGTATGTTGCTTTCCTGAATGCCTGGTCGGGGCTGGTCCTTGCATCAAGCATCAGCTGGTCGAGTTCGCCATCCTGGATGTGGTAATGGTTGGATTCAGACGAGCCTTCGTTTCCGACTATGTTGTTGGAGTGGTATACCTGATACATGTCGGGGTCGATTGTGGCTCCCCATGCGGCCGCCCACATTTCCTGTGTTCCGGCATCGAGTTTGTCCCAGAGAACATTCGAGTCAGCGGGGTCGTTGAGTATGATTGTCATTCCTATCGATGCGAGCGCTTCCTTGAATTTCGTTGCAAGTACGAATGACGGATGGTCTCCCGCGCCACCGGCGTGTACGATTATCTCATACTCGAGTTTTGCCCCGGCCGGTGCAGCCGTCAGCTTCTTGGTTGCTGAATCGTATGTATAACCTGCGGCTACAAAATAGTCTATCGCCGCATCAAGGGCTGCTACATACCTGTCATCGGCATTCATCGTCGATGTGTAGATGTCGCTGCCGTCAATCGCCGTCGAGAATGCAACCTTGTATCCATCGTCGGATTTCTGCGGTGCCGCCCATGATGTGTTGGATATCGGATAGTTGATTACCGAAGCCCTTTCACCATAATAGCTGTCCACCGACAGGCTTCTGTATGCTGCCAGAAGGGTTGCAAGCGCCTTTCTCAGGTTCTTGCTTTCATCGGAGCTGCTGATTCCACCTACATTTACGGTTGCGGCATTGATTCCGACATATCCGTAGCCAAGGTTGTCAACCGTGCTGGTCGTAATCTTGTCGCCTGTTGTCGCGCCATTTGAGTTGTAGCTCTTGATTTCCGCAACCTGGGCGTTTCCGAATGACGGATCTGCTATGTCTATTGTTCCGGTTGCGACGCCCGGTATCTTGTCGGCGTCATTGGATACCTTGAACTGCATGTAGTATGTAAGGGGTTCGCCTCTGTAATAATGTTCATTGGCTTCGAAGTAAACGATTTTGTTCTCGAATTTTATGAATCTGTATGGGCCTGCTCCCATCGGCATTGTTGTCTTTGTCTGAATTATGCTCAGGTCTCCGAAATCGAATCCGAATTTGTTATTGTCATAATCGTATTTCGTCTCGTCGCCATAGTAATGAAGCGGAGATACCTGAATGCCGAGCTTGTAGATGGCACTGGCGTCAAAGCCTTTTACCGTGACTGAAACCTGCGTTTTGCTGAGTTTCTTGATTCCCGCTATGTTCGGAATACCTTCTTCTCCGAGCGACGGGTCCTTCGGACCTTCAGCCCTGATGAACTTGTCCTTGAATACATCGGCTGCGTTTGCATCGGGTGATTCAACGCCGGCGTACTCAACGATGTTTCCGCTGTATGCCGCGAAGGTCTCATTGTAATAATCTTCAATTGTCGGGAAGTCGCCGTCCTTGAGGGTCCACTTCTTTTCAAGAACCGAAGAAGTAAGAGCACCGTCGTCATCGGTCGAACCGAATCCCCACAGTACCATGCCTGCCATTATCTGGAGGCCTACCTGAGCTTTTACCTGGTCGGGTGTATAACCGGTATAGCTTTCAAAGTAAGCGGAATACTTGGCATTTACATAGTTGACTATGGCCTGCACGTCTGCCATCCACTCTACTTTGTTCATTGTCCAGAAAACTTCCTGTTGCTCTTTTGTCCATGTGTCTGAAGGAGACCAGACATGATCGGCTCCCGCAGCATTGATGTCGTCCCACATCTTGTCAAATTTCTGGAATACTTCGTCGGATGTCTGTGTCCTGTAGTTGTTCATTCCGATTATCGGTACCGAGTACAATGTGCTCGAACCAACATAACCGGGATCCGAATACGCGTAATACGAGAAAATGATGTCGTCTGCGGTCATCTTTTTGCCGTCGCTGAACTTGATGTCATTCCTGATGGTCCACAGGTAGACGGTTTCATCCTTGGCTTCATCAAAGTTGACTTCGACATCGGCTATGCCCGTATACAGATAATCGACTCCGTTGTACGTTATCGTTTCACCTTTGATTGCTTTGTAAACGATAGCTCCCGTTCTGTCGGTTGTAAGCAGCCCGACCTGTGTCATCCCCACAACATCGTTGTCATATCCCGTATCTGCGAAGAAAGGACTGAACTTTTCACTGAATTCGAGATACCCAACTACCAGCGGCGTTGTGGTCTGTTGTTTTCCCGTGCCCGGTGTTTTAGATGATTGACAAGCGGAGAATATGCTTGTAATCATGACTAAAACAAGAAAGATACCGATTATTCGTAGTATCTTGTTCTTTTTCATTTTCATAAACCTCTTTTCTATTTATCTAAACTAATTTATAAAATTAGTTTGAGTCATTATATCATACAAATTCACAGACTAACAAATTTATTGTACATCCGCTCATTATCATGATAATTTTCACACATTCAAATTTCATTGTCAATGGTAGATTTTTAGTAATATTCATTGAATGCATATTAATATGTATGATAATCAGGCACCCTTGGCGGCATCCCGCCGTATGTGCCGATTATATATTTAGGGCACCCTTTGAATAAAAGTGTCCTTCAGAGATTGTTGTTTTTTCAGGGCACCCTTTGATTATTGTTCAGTAAAGCTCCATCTCTAACTTCATATTCAACAGCTCCTTGAATATCGGTTCATAGAACAGGGTTCCCTGTGCACAGCGGAGATAGAAGTCCTCGGATACGTGAAGCAGTTTTTTCTTTTCCACCGAAGTCAGGTTCCTTGAATTTCTGATGCTGTATAAATGCTCTGCCAGCTTGACGGGATGCGCCAGGAGATTGTTTTTTATGGCATCCATGCTAGCTTCGGGAGAGCATCCGTTATGGTTCGACATGATTTGCACGGCCTCCAGCACCTCCATGCTGCTCAGACTTATGACATCATCCGGTTTCGCCTCGGTGTCCATCAGGACATTCATAAGGATAGCGGCGACCCTGAATTCAAGGCCATAGCCGAAATCCTCGAGGATTTCCGCGGCGCCTATAAGCGGGGCAAGCGCTTTTTCATCAGCGTATTCCATTCCCTTTCCATATTCCGATCTTACAAACTCGATTGTTTTTTCGTATCTCATCCCGCTCCTTAATCCGCGCAGCAAGCAAAATATATTTGGAAAAGCGGGAAGAGATGCTCCGGGCAGCTCTTTTTTGTGAGGGTGCAGGATTCCGCCCGATACTGCAAGCTTCCTCACCCCGCTTTAGTCCACTGCTATATAGTCATTCCGGCCGGTACGCCTGCTTCTTTCCTCCCATTGGACATTTTGCTGATTTCTCTTGTAATCCGCCTGAGTTTTTTCTTTTTGGCTTCAAGCTCTTCGATGTATTCCCGATCCACTGTCTCCACCGCTTCGTTTCCCTTCCATAATATGCCGCCGGCCGGATCTGCTTCATATATTCTGTGTTTCAGCAGCCATAGGCAGGTCCAGCCGATTACATCCGAGATTCGGCGGACAATATCCTTTTCGGCGACAATGCCTTCCAAAAGCCCGCTGTGGCAAATCGATTCGGGCATATGATAGCTTTTCGCCGAGAAATATTTCACAAGATGATTATGTCCGGGAAAAGCCAGCCTGGATATATCGAAGTTTACCGGCAGAACAACCGGATACCCCGTGAATCCGGGCGGCACCTTATTGTATTCGTCCCCAAGCCACAGCCCGATTCTATATATTCTTGGCTTCAGGCTTACCACGGCCCTGGTAAGCGTTTCGTCCAGCCTGTGGCTGCCCGGGCAATTCTCCCTGTGGCGCAGCCTTCCATCAGGCCCGCACTCATAGCCGTCGACTCCGTCGATGATGTCGGCGGTTATTTTTATAAGGTCTTCATAATCCGGAAGCGGGTCGACATCAAAAAAGAACCATGTGCCGGGGAAAACTCCCGCTCTGTTCTCGCCAATCACCGTATACCTGATATTTATCCCCCGGAAACGCGTCTTATGCACAACGCGTATCCTGTCCTCATGGCTGACCATATGGCTGACCCCCGTCCAGACTTTATCGGATAATCCTTTTTTCTCTGCCGCTTCTTCCGTGGAACTGTTCAAGGCAGCTTTCCTGCCATGTCCGGCTCCTTTGCTTTATATATTCTATCAAGCAGTCCACCGATCTTGGTGTGCCGGTTGCCCACTTCCGCAAGTTCG
>JAWOIG010000178.1:0-13365 GCA_046484775.1 Clostridia bacterium
GCAACCTTGTGCTGCCGGAAATATACACTTATGCCTGTGATTTTGATGAAGGGTATGCGTATGTGAGAGACCGTCTTTCTGCAAAAGGTTATCTCATTGATAAAATGGGAAATCACTATCTGGAAAATCTAGAGCTGCATGGGATTTCAAAATTCAATGAAGATGGTTATGCTCTTGGTTTCAAAAAGGAGACTAAGGAAGTTGAGACGAAAAATGAAAAAACCGGGATGTACGAAAAAGTTATAAAGACTTTTTATACTTATTTCATTATACATGTAAATTAGGACGCACCAGGATGCCTGTTTGAGGAAAAACCTTGACTTTCACAGGTAGAGGGTGATATAATAATCAATACAAATTAATAATTCATGTGGGAGCCAAAGAAGAGGCTGAGAGGGATAACAATCCGACCACCAGACCTGATCCGGATAATGCCGGCGTAGGAAATGACAAATGTTTTTACCGCCGTGTCAGGGCGGTATTTCATTGTCCGGAACCATTCGTCAAAAAGCGGCGGGTCCGCGTGGTCGCTAATCTCCTTACAGCCCGGAAAGATTGATGAAAACAACTAAGAAGGATAATTTTAAAAATGCGGTTTATCCGGCAGCCGCAATGCTGCTGGTGCTGATACTGTGGGAGACGGTGGTCATGATTGCCCGCACGCCTGAATACAGATTGCCCGCGCCATCGGCGATAGTCAGGGAATTCATTGTTTCCTGGGACATTCTGCTGGGGCATACATGGGTCACACTGATTGAAACCTTGCTTGGCTTCGTTGCCGGAATTGCCGCGGCATGCCTTGCGGCGGTTCTGGTGGACTCAATAAAGCTGTTTGGCAGAATTTTCATGCCGTTTGCCGTCATCAGCCAGACTATTCCTCTCGTTGCGCTTGCTCCTCTCATGGCGGTATGGTTTGGATTCGGCATTTTGCCAAAAGTTCTGCTTACAATGATTGTGGTTTTTTTCCCGATAAGCGTCAGCCTGATACAAGGGCTCGGATCGGCGGACCCCGATCTTTTGGAAATGATGTCGGGCATGAATGCTACGAAAAAGCAGGTCTTCACAAAGCTCAAGATACCCTCGGCCGCGCCATATTTCTTCTCCGGATTAAAGATTTCCGCCGCCTATGCAGTAATGGGGGCGGTCATATCCGAATGGACAGGTGCATCCAAAGGCCTGGGAATTTTCATGACCAGGGCAATGAGTTCGTTCAGGACCGCTGCGCTTTTCGCTGACATAATCATAATCGCACTGCTCAGCATACTGCTGTACAAATTAATAGAATACATCGAAAGCAAGGTTGTAAAATGGAAGGCGGATTAAAATGAAAAAAATCACAATAAGCATAATGATGATCATTATATTGTCAATGGCGATGACCGGGTGCGGGAAATCCGATGAAGAGAAGGTAACATTCGTGCTGGACTGGACTCCCAACACCAATCATACGGGCGTCTATGTGGCGCTGGAAAATGGATATTTTGCGGATGCGGGGCTGGACGTGGAGATAATACAGCCGGCCGACGGCACCGCGGAGCAGCTTGTCGCTTCGGGAACGGCCCAGTTCGGCATCAGCTACCAGGAAAACGTGACATTCGCACGGGCCCAGGGAATGCCGCTGGTTTCGCTTGCGGCCGTCATTCAGCACAATACCTCGGGATTCATGTCGTTCAAGGAGGAAGGAATAACAAGCCCCCTGGATTTTGCCGGCAAGAAATACGGCGGATGGGGAACCGATGTGGAGACTGCGACAGTCAGGCACCTTATTGAAACAAGCGGCGGGGATCCCGGCTCAGTTGATATAGTAACCATGGGAAGCGCGGATTTCTTTGCGGCGGCGGACGCCGGGGAAATTGATTTCGCCTGGGTTTTTGAAGGCTGGACACTCATGGAGGCAAGGATACGCGGACTTGAGGTAAACTATTTTGCCATGATTGAATATTCGGATATTTTTGACTACTACACTCCGGTAATCATTACAAGCGAAGACGCCATTGAGAAAAATGACGACATGGTGGGAAGATTCATGAAGGCGGTAGCGAAGGGCTATGAATTCTCAATCGCAAATCCGCAGGAAGCCGCGGCGATTCTGCTTAAGCATGCCCCTGAGCTCAATGCGGATCTGGTTCTGAAAAGTCAGGAATTCCTCGCCGGAAAGTACACCGATGACGCCGATTATTGGGGAATGCAAAAGACCCTTGTATGGGAAACATACGCGGAATGGCTGCTGGAAAACGGATTCATAGAAGAAATGATAAACGTGGAGGAAGCGTTTACAAACGCATATCTGCAATGACGGGAATAATCGCGGAAGGAATTGAAAAGACATTCGTCAAGGACGGGAAGCCTTTGAAGGTCCTTGACGGGATATCCATGTCCCTGGAGGGCAATGAATTCGTATCGGTCGTCGGACCCAGCGGCTGCGGCAAAAGCACGCTGCTTCGGATTTTGGCAGGAATCATACCCGCTGATTCGGGAACCATTGAAAGAACGGGCGGCATTTCATACCTGCAGCAAAGCGGGTCCCTTATGCCATGGAGAAATCTTTATCAGAACGCGTCCCTCCCGCTTGAGATCCGGATGGGAAAAAAGGCCGGATTCGAGGACAAGGTCGGGATGCTGATAGAGGAGTTCGGGCTCGCGGGATTTGAAAGGCATATGCCTTCCGAAATATCGGGGGGAATGGCAAGGCGGACCGCGCTGATGCGCACATATCTGGAGGAAAAGGAAATAATGCTTCTGGACGAGCCCTTTTCCTCATTGGATACAATAACAAGGAAGCAGATGCAGCACTGGCTGCTGAAGGTATGGAACAACCACAGGAAGGGCGTTATATTCGTGACGCACGACATTGAGGAAGCCCTCCTTCTTTCTGACAAGGTGTATATTCTGAGCAGCCGTCCCGCTTCCGTGATAGAAAGCATCCGGCCGGACTTCCAAAGACCAAGGGACAATGACATTGTCTACACTGAAAAATTCATAAATATGAAGAAATCCATCGAAAAGACGCTTTTGAACGACAACTGAGACAACCGGCCGCCGTCGATGCCGGATATCCAAAAACACTTATTACCGGGCAGTCCCCATTGATAGAACTTGCACCGCGAATGTGGTAAACTGAAAAAAACCAATTCCGGGGGTGCAGGTTGACTGACCTTAAAAAGGGCACTGCCGCAATGGCGGCGGCATATCTGTGGTGGGGGCTCATGCCATTCTACTGGTTCTTTCTGAATGGCATTCCAAGCATCGAGATCATCGCTTACCGGATATTGTTTTCATTCATCACGATTGTGGTCTTTCTGGCCGCGACAAAAAACCTGAAGGTGTTCGGTATTGTAAGAGACTGGAAAAAGAGCCTCCTGATAGCGGGAGGGGCGCTGATGCTCGCAATCAACTGGACCGTCTATATCTATTCCATTTCGATAGGCCTTTATTCACAGGCAAGCATGGGCTACTACCTGACCCCGATCGTAAGCATCCTGCTCGGCCTGGTTTTTTTAAAAGAGAAAATGACGAAGAAACAAAAGATTGCATTCGTGCTTGTGTCGGTCGGAGTGGCATACTACATCTTCACCCAGGGGTTCGTACCGTATATCTCGCTGGTGCTGGCGGCGACATTCGGCACATATGGACTTTATAAAAAGACGGCCGGACTGACGTCCGCGCAGTCCATGGCCCTCGAGACAGGCTTCCTTCTTCCGGCCGGACTGGCTGTACTGGCCGTGATTCAGTCGGGGAAGGGCATGGCGCTTGCGACGGGCGGCTTCACGACGGTTATTCTCATAATACTCGCAGGGGTGATGACGGTCGTACCGCTGATACTTTTCTCCGAAGGGGCGCAAAGGATTCCTCTTGTAAGGGTTGGTTTCCTGCAGTATATCGCACCGTCCCTGATGCTGTTCGCAGGTCTTGTGCTCGGAGAAAAGTTCAACATCAATCAGCTGGTCTGCTTTGTTTTCATTTGGTCGGGGCTTGCCGTGTACACGGCATCCAATATAAAGAAGGGAAGGGATGAATATGCAGGGAAAGATAATATGCGACATACCGCCGGGACATGACAACCCGCGAAACAGCGAGGGCGCGTTCATTAGGCTCAAGGATGGAACGATCATGTTCATATACAGCAGGTTCAGTGGCGACAAGGCAGGGGACGATGTTTCAGCGGACATCGCGGCATTGTATTCGCATGACGACGGGGAGACCTTCGGCGGGGAACGCATACTTTTCACAAGACTGGAGTATGGCGCAAAAAACATAATGAGCGTCTCGGCGCTGCGTCTTTCGGACGGCAGGATTGCGGTATTCCATTGCATAAGGAGAGGATTCCACGATACAAGGCTTTTCATGCGCATTTCGGATGACGAGGGAGCGACATTCGACGAGGGGCGGTATTGCATCAATTATCCCGGATATTTCGTGACCAACAACGACAGGACCGTTCTTTTGTCAAACGGACGGATAATGGTGCCCGCCAGCTACCACAGGTGCCTGGGACCGGACTTCAACTCGTGGGAGACCTTCAACGGCGTTGCGACCGCGCGCTTCTTTTATTCCGACGACAGCGGCGGGACGTTCTTTGAGTCGCCGGGATTCGGGGCATTGAATGTGCCGACGAATACGGGTCTTCAGGAACCCGGTGTTGTCGAAACCGAGCCCGGATGCCTGCTGTGTTTCTGCAGGACCGACCTTGGGTCGCAGTATGTTTCGCATTCGCGCGATTACGGCTTGACATGGGAGCCGTTCATGCCTTCAAGGTTCACCTCGCCGACCTCGCCGATGACCATCAAGCCCATACCGGGAGCGAATGCATTCATAGCCGTTTACAATCCCGTGGCAAATTCCCCGGTCACCCATTCCAAGGCGGGCTGGGGCAGGAATCCATTGGTGTATTCAATAAGCACCGACGGGTGCAGGACCTTCGGCGACCTGCAGATAATCGAGGATGACCGGACAAGGGGTTTTTGTTATCCGACCGTGTTCTTCAATGAAGACTATATGCTGATGTCATATTGCGCCGGGGGCGAGGAGGATGTCGCATGCCTGAACAGGATAAGGATCAGAAAATTCAAAACAAGCGAATTGGGCGGACTTAAGAAAGCCTTTTGATGGACAGCCGGTTGAAACTGCCGGAGCCCAAAAGAAACAAGCAATGATATAATATTACTATAAACTGACGGGGGTGCTGCAATGAAGAAGAAGGTTGTTGCCGGTTTTATCGGATGCGGGGGCTTTGCCCTGAATATGCACATGCCGATTCTTATGGCAAGCGAAAAGTATGAGATCAGGGGCGTCATGGACATCGATGAGAAGGCGGCGATGACAGCCGCGGAGAAGTGCGGGGCCGCTTATTTCACAACGGATGAGCGCAGAATACTTGACGATGAGGCCATCGACCTTGTATTCATCACGACAAGGCACGATTCGCATGCAAGGCTCAGCGTAATGGCCGCCGATGCGGGCAAGAACATTATGTGCGAAAAGCCCATGGGCCTGAATTATGAGGAATGCAGGCAGGTGATTGATGCGGTCAAGCGGAACAAAGTCAAATACACCATCGGATACAACAGGGGCCTGGCGCCGATGGTTGCCCGCGCCAGGCAGCTTCTTGATACCCTGGACGGCAAGATAATGGCATACCACAGGATACAGGCGCCCTTCCCGGAAAGCCACTGGACGCATATACCGGAGATAGGCGGAGGAAGGTTTGTGGGCGAGGGCTGCCATATCTTCGACTTGTTCTGCAGGCTTGTTGACAGCGAGCCGGTTTCCGTATATGCCGCGGGAGGCATTTTCCTTGACCCGGGGATTGTAAAGATACCCGACAGCGCGAACGTGACGATAACATTTGCGGACGGATCGGTCTGCACGACGCTTATTGCCAGCGCGGGCTGCTCATTGTTTGAAAAAGAGTTTACGGAAATTTATTGCAATAACAAGGCTATCGTTATAAACGGCTTCAGGGAAATGTCATATTACGGATTCGAGGGCCATGACGAGATAAGATTGGTATACGACAAGGTGGACAAGGGGCAGATGGCGGAACTGGACGGCCTGGCCGATGCGATTCTAAATGATACGGAAAGTCCCAACGGGATTGGCATAGCGCTCAAGGGGGCGTTGATAAGCTACAAGGTAATTGAATCGCTGAAGACCGGAAAGCCGGTCGGAATCAGACCGGAAGAGCTGGAAATATAATGAGGATAGACAAATATGCAATCGGCGTGGAAGCGGAAAAGCTCAGGAGCCCGTTCGGGTTCAAGGGCTCGTATGCCGACGGCCTGTGGCAGACCATCGTCGGGCTTGAATCCGACGGGCTGAGAAGCTGCGGGATTGCTGTTCAGAGCGTGCTTTGGTCCGACGCCTCCGTATTCGAGAGCTATGGACAGGACGGCGGGAATGAGCTGATGCACAAACTTACCAAGTTTGCGCTTGGCCGGCTGGAAGGCGGCGACTTTGCCGATCCATTCGAGGCGAACGATTATCTTTTTGAAAAATGCAACGAGGAGATTAAGCGTATAACGGGCCGCGGGGATATCCGAAAGACGTTCGTGCTTAATTCCCTTGTGCCGGTCGACATGGCCTTTTGGCTGCTCTGGGCAAAGAGCAAGGGAATTTCGGACTACGGGGTCATGACGGGCGAATACAGCCGGTACCTGTCCGAAAGGCATGGGAAAATAGCGGCGATACCTCTTATAACCTATGGCGTCGGTCCGGATGAAATCAAAAAGCTTCTCGAAGAGGGGTATTTTTTCCTGAAGATCAAGATCGGCAAGGAACCCGGATGGGACAAGGAACGGGTCAGGGAAATCTGGGAGATGGCAAAGGAATTTCCCACGGAACACACAAAATCCGGAATGCCCGTCCTATATCTCGATGCCAATGGAAGGTACACGGACATCGGGGAGCTGAAGTCCCTGCTTGAGTTTCTGGATTCCCTGGGGATTCTCGGACATGTCGGAATATTCGAGGAACCGTTTGACGAAACGGCGCAGATTGACGTCGGGGGATTGCCATGCGTATTTGCAATAGATGAAAGCGCCCACTCGGCGGCGGACTCAATTGAAAAATTCCAGATGGGATACAAGGCTGTCGCGCTCAAGCCCGTGGCCAAGACTCTGAGCGAGAGCCTGCGCATACTCGAAGCGGCGGCCAAAATGGGGGTCGGGTGCTTCACGGCGGACCTGACCGTCGCACCATGGCAGCTTGAATGGAACAGGAATTTTGCCGCCAGGATACCGGTGCTTGACTGCGTAAGGACCGGATTGCTGGAATCAAACGGAAACATGAACTATACGGACTGGGACAGGCTCAAGGGATATCACCCGATGGGCGGGGGAAGCTGGGTCGACGCAAGGAACGGTTTGTTCGACCTGTCCGACTTCTATGAATACGACGGGGGGCTGTTCGAGCAGCCCGGCCATTACATGGATGTAATAAAATTCCGGGGGTGAGGCGATGCATATAAGAAGCGAAACATACGAGAAGGCGGTTGGGAACGAAAGCATCAGGACTCACAGGATGTATACGGGCTTTGGACTTGAAATGACCGAGAACAGGAAGGTGGAGACTGAAAATGATTTTTTCAGTGTTTCCCAGATCAGGCATTCACAGGACAACGGCCGCACATGGTCCGCATATATTCCGGACGAAATGAATTATGAGAAGGACGGCGAAAGGGAGATTGTCCGCAACATCGCTTCGGTCGAACCCAATGCGGCGACCGGGCACATGGTAAGGACAGTCATGCGCCGGACATTCCTTTACAACCATTCGGAGGTGTACGGGAAATACTGGAAAACAGGTGCGATGGATTGGCGCGACCATACTTTCGTCGAAATATCAAGGGACTGCGGAAAGACATACACGGCGGGCCCGATGCTTGCCTATGAACAGGACGCCGGAATCGACTTCAACCATGGATACCATGGCAATAATATCTGTATGGCCGCCGGTGGTGCGATGTACACGGCGATATCGGCGCCGGTTGATTCGGTCTGCAGGGCATTTTCGAAAAAAACCGAGGATTATGCGCAAAACGGGGCGATTACGAATGCCGTAATCGTGTTTCGGATTTCATACGATGCAAGTTCGGATGCTTATACCGCGGAGCCGGCGGAGCCTGTGATCATAAGCGACGCCGTATCGTCGAGGGGTCTTCTCGAACCCAATGTGGTATTGCTCCGGGATGGAACCATAATGCTTGAATGCAGAGGGTCGAATGCCGTGGCGGATGGATGGAAGACAAGGATGAAAAAGGGAAGTCCATCCCACAGATGGGTTTCATACAGCGGCGACGGCAGGAATTTTTCAATACCATCCCCTATGCTTTTCGATGACGGAACCGCTTTTAATTCGCCATCGTCGATGTCGAGGTGGCTGAGGCATTCCGTCAACGGCAGGCTTTATTGGGCGGGCAACATAACCGAAGGGATCCCGGAAGGCAACAGACCCAGATACCCTCTGTGCATCGCGGAGTACAATGAGCAAGAACGCCGTCTGGCCAGGGAAAGCATGGGAATTCTTGACGACAGGAAACCGGGGGACGGCGAGCTCGTGCAGTTCTCCAACTTCACGTACTATGAAGACAGGGAAACCCATGGGATGCATCTTGAGTATTCCAGGCTTGGCCAGAACGCGGATCTGACATGGCAGGGAGATGCGGTCCGGGCGACCGCGTCCGTCTGAGGAGAATTGAAATGAAAACGTTGATTATCGGCGGCACGGGACTTCTTGGTTACCATGCGATACTGGAATTGTTGAAAAGAGGACATACGGCGGCGGCTGTCGCCATACCCGATGCCGTGCCGGGGGATTGGTTTCCGCCGGAGGCTTCGGTCGCTTATGGAGACGTATTCGCAATGAATCCGACGGAGCTAAAGGAACTTTTCCGGGGATACGATGCAATGGTGTATGCAGTCGGACCGGACGACAGGGTTACGCCGAAGGCTCCGGCGCATGAGTTCTTCCATGAAAGACTTGTGGAAGCCTGTGCGCGGGTTGTGTCGGCCGCAAGGGAGGCCGGGGTGCGAAAATGCGTCGTCTTGAATTCATATTTCGCGTATTTCGACAGGATATGGCCCGAGGCAGGGCTCGCCGAACACCATCCCTACATCAGATGCAGGGTTGAGCAGGCGGAACGCGTCATTTGCGAGGGAATGGGAGCGATGGATGTTTGCGTACTTGAGCTTCCCTACATATTCGGAACCATGCCCGGAAGAATACCCCTTTGGAAGGATATACTTATAGAATACCTGAGGAAATCCCCGGTTGTATTTTTCCCAAGGGGAGGCACCGGCATGCTGTCGGCAAAATCAGTGGCCGAAGCCATTGCCGGCGCATTGGAGAATGGAGTTCACGGCAAGAGATACCTTATCGGCGACGAGAACATGGAGTGGAAGCGGCTGCTTGGAATTATGCTCGACGAGATGGGTGAAAAGAAGAAGATAGTATACATTCCCGAATTTGCCGCAAGCCTTCAGGGTTTGAAAATGAAAAGGGAACACCGGGCGAAGGGGCTTGAGAGCGGCCTTGATCCCGCGCATCTTTTCAGGGACATACAATGCAGGTACCTTTACATTGATGCCGGGGAAAGCAAGGTGGAGCTTGGCTATGACGGGGGAGGGTTGGAGGACGCCATCAGGGAAACAGTGCGCGCCTGTCTGTAAACAAAGGAGACCATGATGAAAAAAACATATTCATATACCCTTGGCGAAGAAGTCGCCAACGTAACCAGCCACGGCATAATGGCCGCACTGTGTCTACTCGGCATGCCGTTTGCGATAATCTGGGTTTATTCCAAGGGGATCCTGCTGGACGCCATTGGCGTATCGATCTTCATGATATCGATATTCCTGATGTTCCTTGCTTCGACTCTCTATCACTCAATGGCGCTGGACACCAGGCACAAGGTTGTCTTCAAGATATTCGACCATATATTTATTTATGTCGCGATAGCCGGGAGTTATACGCCGATAGCGCTTTCGGTCATAGGCGGATGGCAGGGCATCGTGATAACGGCCGTGCAGTGGGCAATGGTCACGGCGGGAATACTTCAGAAGACACTGTCAAAAAGAAAGGATCCCAAGCCCAGCGTAGCGATCTACCTTATAATGGGATGGACGCTTGTCGCATTCTTTCCTCTTTTTATCAGAAGCGCCAGCATAGGCCTGCTCACAACCATACTTGCCGGCGGGATTTTCTATTCCGCGGGAGCGTTCATATATTCAAGGAAAGCATTCAAATACTACCACTTGGTCTGGCATCTTATGGTAATCCTTGGAGCCGCAGCGCATTTCATAGGCATTGTCTTCTTTTTATTTTGATTGAAATGAATCCCCGGATGCCCGGAAGATAAAAGAGCGTCTTCGGATATAGGAATCTCAGGTTTATGAAAACCAATCATATGTATTTCAGCGGCACATGATATCCTTCAGCAAAGGTTATGTAAAAACACAGTATGCAACTAACTGTCAGCATTTTTGTGTCAAAAAATATTAAGGGGGTAAAATAACAGGGAAATTCGCGAAAAAAAGGAGACAATATATGTTTTGGAACTGGGGTGGAGCGGACAACAGGATAGACCAGAAGACTGCCAGGGAGATGATGGATGCAGGGGATGTGGTTGTTGTCGATGTAAGGACGCCGGGTGAATATGCCTCGGGGCGGATAGAGAATGCGATTTTGCTGCCGCTTGATACAATCGGATACGATGCCGGCAACAAGCTGCCCGACAAGGAGAAGAATATACTTGTGTATTGCCTCAGCGGAAGCAGAAGCAGGACGGCAGCCACAATACTCGCAAGGGCGGGGTACAAAAACGTTTACGATTTCGGCGGAATAGGAAGCTGGCCGTATGAAATAGTACGCTGAACAATTTTATAATGATTGCCATGTGTCCGGATGATTGATCCGGGGCGGATGAAATTCATCTTCTAAAAAATATCCACAGGCCAATTGTCAGAAAAACAGAAGGAAGGCAAACGGCAGGGGATATTTTTTGTTATGATTCAGCGGGCTTTTCCTGAGTCGGCCACAGTCACAAGCTCCCTTGGGAATGAATTGAAGATGGTCTGTTCATTCAGATACTGCCTGTCGAAGCGGGCTCCCCAGGCGGAAAGCACCGACATTATTGAAGACTGCGGAATGCGCTGGCTTCTATACAATTCAAGCATATCAATGAAATAAGCCTTTTCTTTTTCGGAGATATCCTTCTTGAAGTAACCGAAAAGATGAAGCATAACATTGATATACTGACCGCAGGACGGTTTTCGCATCATAACCTCGCGAAGCTTTTTTTCATATTCCGAAAAAACCTCTCCCGGTGGAACCTTTCCGTGTCCCGCGACTATCCGGCCCAGTTTTTTCAAGCCGGCCTGGGAGTATGCCATTAAAAGATATTTGTTCCGACTGTGAAAATCAATCAGGCTTTTTATGCTGTTGGTGCCCCTGACCCTGCGGAAATCGGCAAGCGTGAATATTACGGTATAAAAATGCTCCCTGATTGTAAAGTTCAGAAGACGGCCTTCATCTTCAATCAGAAAATCGTTGAAAAAAACAAGCATATCCCTCCCGAAGATACCGGGGCTTTTTCTGTTCAGCGGAGGAGCCTTGCCGATGTCGGCGTATACCTTGACATCCTTGATTCCGCAGCTTGGCGAACGCGACTTCAGAATAAATCCATCAGGTTGGAATTCAAGGATGTCCTTGGAAATCCTGCGGGAATATTCTTCCATGGCTGCGGTCATGTCGGTTCCGTTTATGTATGAAAGAAGCTTGATTTCATCATTCGCCAGGACCAGGCGAAGCGATTCCATGGGAGATGGGAGTCCTATTGCCATCTCGGGGCAAAGAGGAAGAAAGTTGACATAATCCTTTAGCTCCGCCACGAACTCGCTGGTTATCATCGAACCATCGTACCGGCAATGTTCGTGCTCTATGCATTTGCTTATTACTACATTCGGTTTTGTAAACATAATCAGACCTCCTTGACCGGAAGCATTACCTATGATTAAAGTATATACCTTATTTGAAACAAGGAACACCAATGGTTTTCAGCACTTGATGGCGGCGGCTTCCCTGTACATCAACTCAAGGTTCCCGGGGGGAACATCTCCCTGCACATTATGGGCGGGGCAAAGGACAAGCCCGCCGTTCTTTCCTAGTATTTCAACGGCGGCGCGTACGGCGTCCCTTATTTCTTCAGCGGGACCCCGCGGCAGCGTATGCTGTATATCGATCCCTCCCCAGAAGGAAATCCTATTGCCGAAATTTGCCTTTAGTTTTTCACGATCCATCCCCGCCGCCGAAGGCTGCACCGGATTCAGTATATCCATTCCGATGTCGACCAAATCACCGATGAAATCGTAGCTTGCGCCGCATGTGTGGTGAAAAATCCGGCCGCTTGACCGGGACCTGATGTATCTGTAGATTTTTTCAAGCCTTGGCTTAACCATCTCGCGGAACAGGGGAACCGACATAAGCGCGCTGTTTTGCGTCCCCAGGTCGTCAGCCATGCAAACCACATCGAAATTGTCGCCGGTCTCGTCAAAAAGGCCTGTGAAATAGTCTATCTGCATGTCGACGATCCTATCCATCAGAATCCCCGCAAAGTCCTTGTCGGCAATCAGATCAATGAGAAAATTCTCCATTCCTCGAGTATACATCGACAATTCAAACACCGAGGCGATGGACCCCGTGACCACTGCAAACCCGTCGCTCTTGTATTTCAGGCATTTTTCCCTCATGCCCTCATAGCGGCTTGGATGCCGCATGTCCGGAAATTTTATCGAAGCCATTTGCTCTGCGTCAAGCCCTGCAAAGGGATGCCTGACCATCTCGGCATAATCGCCCTCGGTCCTGTAATGGATTCCCAGTTCGCTGTCATAGGAACCATCCTCGAAATATGTGGTTTCCCAGCCTTTCAGAGGATTCATATATACATTGCGTGTGTCGATGCCGAAATACCTCAGTATTTCCTCGTCTATGTCTATCCTCAGGTTGTATCCGCCAAGGGGAGCGGAGGGGTTTTTTATTCCCAGGTACTCCGTCATATTTTTATACGCACTGTTTGTAAACGATGAAACAACACCGCCCAGGTCCAGCGGCACACGGTCCGGCCGTTTATGATTAAGTGCGCAAAGTACGCGTTCCCTTGAATTCATATCATATCTCCCGTCGGCTGAATGCATCTGCCTTAGCCACATATGAATTATATCAAACAAATCATCCGGGGGTAAGGATAATGAATGGATCCCTTTACCGGAAGCAACACAATCAAAATCAGGTATATTTAACCGAGATTTGCAGAAAACTCCGGAATTTCCGGAGTTTTCATATAAAATGTGGCGGAGAGGGTGGGATTCGAAC
>JAWOIG010000189.1:0-3299 GCA_046484775.1 Clostridia bacterium
GGACTGCCGGGTCCCCCTGACGCCGTTCTGCTGTCTCGAACCTGACCGGCATTCCCGTGGCCTCCTCCGCAGCCTTTATAATCTCCAGTACCGAGAATCCCCGGCCCATGCCAAGATTGAATATTTCAGATTTGTTTTTGTTCTCCAGATAACCGAGGGCAGCCGTGTGCGCCCTGACCAGGTCGGAAATATGGATATAATCCCTGACACAAGTACCGTCATGGGTTTCATAGTCGGTGCCGTATACATAAAAACTCTCCCTCATCCCCAGCAGATACTGCAGTATTATCGGGATAAGGTGTGTTTCCGCCGGCCGCCACTCGCCGATTTTTCCGGATGGATGGGCTCCGCAGGCATTGAAATATCTGAGCGAGACATATTTCAATAACCCCGCCCTTGAAAACCATTCGATCATCCTTTCCATCGCCAGTTTGGTTTCCCCGTAAGGACTTTTGGGGTTTGTCGGGCATGCCTCGTTTATGGGAATCTGTTCCGCCTCGCCGTAAACGGCGGCGGTTGAAGAAAAAACAAGCCTGCTTACCTTATGTCTTTCCATCGCCTTCAGGAGACCAAGGGTTCCATTAATATTGTTATCGTAGTATTTGGCAGGGTCCGCCATGCTCTCGGGCACTATTGAAGCCGCGGCGAAATGCACCACGGACTCTATATCGTTCTCTGAAAAAACCTTGTCAAGATCCCCGGGATTCCTGATGTCGCCAATATACAGCCGGTCGCACATGACCGCCTTCCTGTTTCCCGTGGAAAGATTATCAAGAACAATCGGCTCCATGCCGTTCTCCATCAGCTCGGCCACCATGTGGCTGCCGATGAAGCCTGCTCCTCCGGTTACAAGCACCGCCATATCAGGACACCTCCGTTCCGCCATCGCTGATTTCCGAAATATAGAAGGACGCCTCAATCCCCGTTTTCCGGGCATATATGCTTCCTGTATTCTCAATGAATGAATCAACATCACCGCATTTGACCAAGCTTACCGTACATCCGCCGAACCCGGCTCCCGTCATCCTCGAACCTGCCGCGCCCTCCTGTGTAAGTGCGGCTTCGACAAGTGTATCAAGCTCATGGCAGGAAACCTCATAGTCGTCCCTGAGGGATTCATGGGATCCTGCCATCAATTCGCCAAAACGTCTTATGTCACCATTTTTCAGAGCTTCCGCCCCTTCCAGAACCCTCTCGTTCTCGCTTACAACATGAATCGCACGTTTCCTGCGATTAGCATCTTCTATAAGTCCGATGTTGTCCATGAGCCTCACAAGGCCGATGTCGCACAGATACCGCGCCTCTGGGAACGCCGGCTTAAGTTCCGCAAGAGCGGTTTCACATTCGTTCCTTCGCTGATTGTACGCCGAATCCCCCAGGCTTCTTTTTTTATTCGTATTTGCGATAACAAGGCTGTATTCGCTTGTATCAATGGGTATATAACTGTACGACAAGTCCCTGCAGTCAAGAAGGATTGCGTGGCCCGCCCTTCCCATCGCGGATGCGAACTGATCCATTATCCCGCATTTTACACCTACGTAATTATGCTCGGCCTTCTGGCATATCAATGCCAGCGCCGTCATGTCGATGTCATGCCCGCCCAGCCTGCAAAAGGCCAGCGCCGAAGCCACCTCGATTGCCGCCGAGGAAGAGAGACCGCTGCCAAGTGGCACTTTATCTTCGAAAAGCATCTCGCATCCCGGAATGTCGAAGCCCTCCTTAATAAGCTCGGCGGCTACTCCAAGCTGATAATTGCCCCATTTATATGCCTTGTAATACTCAAGCCTGTCCAGTTCGGCCTGCACAACATATTTAAGGTCCATGGCCATGAGCCTTACGGTCCTGCCCTTCATCTTTCTTGCAAGCACCGTTGAATACATGGACAACGCCGCCGGCAGAACATGCCCGCCGTTGTAGTCGATATGCTCCCCTATTAGGTTGACCCTTCCGGGGCTCTTGAAAATCCTTATCTTCTCATCGGATTCTCCGTATGTCTTTATGAATTCCCGCATCAGGTGTTCATTCACCGGCTGTGTCCTCCGTCTTGCGTTTAAATTTCAAGTAGGCGTTTTGAAGTTCCGCTGCCTTGTCTTCCGGTGAAGTCGTGTTGCAATGGGCCCAGGCCCCCGTTTCGCTGGAAGCATTGAACTTCAGCTTGTCCGCTGATCTCATCGGCGGGAAGAATTCCATATGAAAATGATAATAATCCGCATGACAGCCTGAGTTGACCGGGGTCTGGTGCATGCACATCATATATGGAAACTTTATATCGAACAATGAATCCAGCGTGCCCACCGTGTCCCTGATTGCCTTTGCAAGCGACATTTTTTCGTCTTCGGTGAAATCTAAAAGATTGCATGCGTGCCGCTTGGATACAATATATACGCCATACGGATATTCAGTGTAAAACGGGAGGAACACAATGAAATCGTTGTTTTCAAACACAACCCTTTTCCCAAACCTTTTTTCCTCGGTGGACATATCGCATACAAGGCATTTTCCCGATTCATCATAATGAGCGCGCGACGCATCAAGCTCGAGCTCAATTTTTTTGGGAATGAACGGATATCCGTATATCTGTCCGTGCGGATGGGGCATTGTTACTCCAACCGCCTCTCCCCTGTTTTCAAAAATGAATACATATTTTATTTTTTCATCAAAAGCCATGGTCTCGAATCTTTTTGTCCAGAGATCGACCAACTTTTTACCCAGGCGCTTAGCGCCGTTGAGGATCCATTCGCCGCCTTTTTTTTCAGCCGTGGTGTGCATGTCGGTGCAGTCGAAGGTAAAACGCGGCTCTTGCACGGCAACGGCGGCAGGGGCGAATTGATCGCCGCCATACATCGGCAGATACTTTTTTTGCTGATCGTCCGTGCCGAAATCGATGAGAGGATGAATAAACGCGGACGGCGCCATGATGGCCGTCGCCAATGAGGCGCAGCCATAGGCCAGTTCCTCGCAAATCAGGACCGAAGTCATGGCCGAGCGCTGCATGCCGATACCGCCGAAGGTTTCCGGAACGGCCGCATTGGCCAGCCCCATTTCCCAGGCCTTGTTCAATATTTTGGTGGGTACTTCCGCGTCCTCATCGCAATCCCGGGCAATGTCCCGCATTTCGCGGGCCGCAAATTCTTTGGCTGTTTTGACGATCAGTTCCTGTTCTTTGTTCAATTCGAAGGTGATCATTCATCCTCCCTGCTGGATAGGTGGTTGAAGTGACCGGGAGCGGCTTTGCGTCCCGGGATGTATGCGGATTCGTCCGAATGACAAGATACTATTAGAACCGGACCCCAATGAAT